>NZ_JBXAXU010000004.1:0-184787 GCF_056781915.1 Dellaglioa sp. CoH-57-MRSF-21
GGACATACAAAAATCCCTCCATGATTATCGGATGAAATTATATTATTTCATCTGACAACCATAAAGGGATTATTACAAAGCTTTAAAAACTCAGTGGCGCCTTTTTCACAAACAAGAAACAGAACTAGAAAGTTCAAAATCTGTTTATTTTTTTAGTACGAAAGAATATATGACGCAACAGAATGTTGTTGATTTAGGATTAGAACAAAGTTCTAACTTCAAAAAAGTCTATGAAACATATCAAGATATTTTATTAGCTATCAATAAAGCCGACACTTCTAATTTAACTCAGTTATTAGAAGACTATCAACCTAATAACAGTGAAATGGATACTGTAATAACCACTTTTAAAAAGAATCAGCATTATATTAAAAATAGTTTATCTTCACCATATTCAAATGGCCCTATAGAGGGACTTAACCGAAAAATTAAAACACTTAAACGTAGCTGTTACGGTTTCAGAAACTGGCATCATCTATTTGAAAGAATTTTATTAATTCATAACTAAAAAAAGGAAATCCTTTTGGATTTCCCTTAATTAAATTAGACGTTTATCGTCTCACCAACACTATTTGACGCAGACCCAAAAATAAGAAGCCCTACAAACCATAGTTTGTAGGGCTTCTTAAGTATTTTACATATTTTTAATTAATTGTCTTGCAATATACGTTGCATAATACTTTGAACCATCGGGATCTGGATGAACATTATCATCATAAAACCACTCTGTATGATCCTTACTATATGAATACCAATCAATTATATGCAAATTTGAATATTTTTTCTTTTGTGTCTCCAACATGCTATTAACGGTACCTTCCCAACGCCTTGTTGGGACATGTACATTAATCCAGTAAACTTGTTTCCCCGAACCAACTGCACTCATAATATCGTCAAACTGATCGGTTGTAAATGGACTATTTGTCCCTAAACCAATAACAACGTTATCTTGAAGTTTACCTTGCTTAGCCAACAACCTAATATCATCAGCAGCTGTATATACCTGACGACCGACTTTTGCATCAACATACATATGTGGGAAATCATCTTGTAATATGTTTTCTCCATCTGCCAATACAGAATCACCAATTGCCGTTGCATATACGCTTGAGGCTTTTTTTGTCTCAGCCTTTGTTAATGATGTTGGGCTTTGTTTTTCAGCAACTACTTTTGAAGAACTAGTTTTAGAAGCACTTTTGCTACTTGATTGTTTTTTCTTAGAACTAGACGAGCTCGGTTTTTTTAATGCGTCAGCATTCTTTTTATCAGCTACTTTAGCATTCTCACTAATAGTATTCTGTAAAGCATTCACTCCAGTAATTGAAAGACTTGGTCCGTTAATTATTCCAAACAACGCTATACCAATTATTAATGCACCCACAATAATAGAAAATTTTTGACGAGTTTTTTTAATATCCTTTGTAAAGGTTTCTTTAATAAATGTAAATGTTTGTTTATAATTAAATCTTTGTAGAGGTCTTTCTAAGAATCGATATGACAAATCACTCACTAATAAAATGATAGATATTTCAATTAGCGCGTTTAGCCATGGATGATCACCTATACTCTGAATCTTTGACTCATAGAATACCATTATTGGAAATTGATATAGGTAAATGCCATAACTTCTCTTACCAACCCAAGTAAAAACAGGATTTGTCATAATTTTGTTCATATCCGCTCCAGGATGTGCAATTGTAGCTACAAAAATCATAACTAAAACTGAAAAGAAAAACATCCCTCCACGATAAACAAGCGAACTTTGATCTGACATAGTCAAAAACAAACTAATAATTGTTATGAGCGATACTATACCTAACGCATCTAAAACAAATCGGCCTTTTTTTGAAATTTCCTTTTTTAAAGAACTGCTTGGCCAAATAAATGAAAGTGCTGACCCCAATAAAATTGAAAACATTCTTGTATCCGTTCCATAATAGACACGACTTGGATCAGATCCTGCTTTATACAAGAAGGCCATCGCTAATGCGGAAATAAAAGCTAAGATAAAGATAAGATTAAAAATCCGTTCTTTTCGTTTTAAAAACACAATTAGCAACGCCACTATAATAGGCCAGAAAAAATAGTACTGACCTTCAATTGATAGCGACCAAAGATGCGTAAATGGTGATGGCGTCCCGAAATGATCAAAATATGATTCTTTGTGCAAAACTTGAAACCAATTATAAACATATAACAAATTTGATGCGAAAATTTCTTGAATATTTTTCAATAACTCTCTTTGAAATAGTGTTATATAGGCAATAGTTGCAATCAACATCGTCAATAACGCTGGATAAAGTCGTCGAACCCGTCGAATATAAAAGCCTAGAACATCAATTTTTTTATTTTGTTCCCATTCCTGATTAAGTAAATCAGTAATCAAGTAACCCGATACAACAAAAAATATCGGTACACCTAAGTATCCACCTTGTAGACTAGATGGCACGAGGTGATAAAGGATAACCCCAATAACAGCCAATGTCCTCACGCCATCAAAGCCAGTAATATATCTGGCTTTTTTTAATCTTTTTTTCTTATCCATCTTGTTCCGTTCTCCTCTTATCTTATATAAATTACCCTTTTATTTGCTGATAGCGTAACCGTAAATTATTAATATTCCGAATTATTCAACGAACTCAAATGAGAATTTATCAATTCTCACTATATCCCCACTTTTAGCACCACGTTCACGTAAAGCATCATCGACACCCATACCACGAAGTTGACGTGCAAAACGCATCAAACTTTCGTCTCGGTCCATATTTGTCATTTGGTATAGACGTTCTAATTTTTCTCCAGAAAGAACCCAAGTTAAATCTTCATCCCTATTAATAACAAAATCAGGTGCAGATTTTTCTTGTTCTTTTTCGAAATCATAGATTTTTTGTTGTGCTTCTTGTTCTTTCAAGTTTAGTGCTGGGAACATTGGTGTTTCTTCCAATAAATCACCAGCTACATTCATTAAGGTTTGTAGTCCCTCACGAGTAATAGAAGAAGTAGAAAATACACGAGGTGTTTCTTCCACTGTAGAATCTTCTGCCAATTGTTTTTTAAATGCTTCTAACTGTTCTGCAGCCCCTGGCATATCCATCTTACTTGCCACAATTAATTGCGGACGTTCAAGTAATTCAGGGTCATAATTTTTTAATTCTTTATTAATCTTAAGATAGTCGTCAAACGGATCACGACCTTCTTCAGGATTCATATCAACTAAATGAAGAATAACACGTGTCCGCTCAATATGACGTAAAAATTGAATTCCTAATCCAACGCCAACTGAAGCCCCTTCAATCAATCCGGGTAAATCAGCAATAACAAAATCACGGTTATCATCTAAACGAACCATCCCTAAATTAGGTGATAACGTTGTAAAATGATAATCTGCAATTTTAGGTTTGGCACTTGTCACAACTGAAAGAAGCGTTGACTTACCGACAGATGGAAATCCAACTAACCCAACATCAGCTAAAACTTTTAATTCAAGTTGAATTTTACGTTCTACTCCAGGTTCACCATTTTCAGAAATTTCTGGAGCTGGATTTTTAGGACTAGCAAATCTAATATTGCCACGACCACCTCGACCACCCTTGGCAACAACAGCATAATCTCCTTTATGAACGAGATCAGCGATTACTGCTCCTGTTTCAGCATCTTTAATTGTTGTTCCTTCTGGTACTTGAACTCTTTTATCAGGTGCACCATGTCCGTGCATCCCTTTAATCATTCCTTTTTCACCAGATTCAGCTCTAAAATGTTTACTGTATCTAAAATCCATTAAAGTTCTTAATCCTTCATCTACTTCAAATACAATACTACCACCACGGCCACCATCACCACCGGCTGGTCCACCATTAGGTACATATTTTTCTCGACGGAACGCTACCATCCCGTCGCCACCTTTACCTGCTTTTATTTCAATTGTAACTTGATCTATAAACATACGATCACCTATTCTTTCCGTTGACTACTAACTTACTATTTTAAAGAAGAAAAAGTCATTTGTCTATGTATTTACTTAACTCTTTTAAAAATTCAAGCCAATTTCTCATATTTCAAATTTTTTTGGTATTTTTGAATGTTTTTGGTTGATTTTGAATGTTTTTGGTGGTATTTTATTTATAAGGAGTTGAGAAAGTGCTTACAATTGAAAGGTGCCAATATATTATTTCTGAAATTGACAAACATGGTTATATTAAGTTACAAGATATTTGTCATAAATTAAATGTCTCAGAATCAACTGTTCGACGCGATTTACAGCAGCTTGAAACTGATGGTGAATTAGTAAGAGTTCATGGTGGTGCACAAAGCATCCAATCATTAAAAGTTGAAGCAAATTTAGAAGAAAAATTTTCATTAAATACGCCAAATAAAATAGCAGTTGCTAAAGCTGCTGCAAATTTAATCAAACCTAATAATGTGATTTTTCTTGATGCTGGTAGTACAACTTTCGCAATGATTCCCTATCTTAAGTTAGTTAACAATCTAACTGTTGTTACAAACGGTGTTAATCATGCACTTTCTCTTTCTGAAAATGATATTAGAACAATCGTCATCGGTGGTCAAGTTAAAGCTAATACAAAGGCTATTGTGGGAGCTGATAGTATTAAATCAATCAAGAACCTTCAATTTGATTTAGTCTTTCTCGGTATTAATTCAATTAACAATAAATTTGGATTTAGCACACCAGATCCTGAAGAAGCCGCAGTTAAACTGGCCGCAATTCATCAAAGTCGACAAACTTATGTTTTAGCCGACAAATCAAAATTTAACCAAGTTTCATTCATTAAAGTTGCAGATCTTAATCAGGCTACAATTATCACTGATAAATTGCCGGTAACTGATTCTGAAAATTATAAAACACAAACAAAAATTTTGGAGGTACAACAATGATTTACACAGTAACTTTAAATCCTTCTATTGATTACATCGTTCAACTAGATAAGTTAACGCTTGGCGAAGTTAATCGGATGGATTATGATACAAAATTACCAGGTGGTAAAGGTATAAACGTTTCCCGAATTTTAAATGAATTGAATCAACCTAATAAAGCACTTGGTTTTATTGGTGGATTCACAGGTGAATTTATTAAGTCAGCTATGATAGCTAATCACCTAGATACTCAATTTACAAAAATAAAAGCTGATTCTAGAATTAATATTAAAATAAAAGCTGACCAAGAAACCGAAATAAATGGTAAGGGTCCTCTAATATCAGATGATGAACTTAAACTATTCAATGAGCAATTTGAAACATTGACGTCTGATGATACTGTCATTTTAGCTGGTAGTTTAGTTCCTAACCTATCTCAAGATTTTTATTATGAATTAATTAAAGTAATTCGTTCTAAAGGCGCACAATTTGTTATTGATACAACTGGTGAAGCACTATTGAAAACAATTAGTGAAAAACCTCTCGTCGTGAAACCAAATCACCATGAATTAGCCGAATTATTCAATGTTACTTTAAACGGTATCAACGATATTGTGAAATATGGTCAAAAATTATTAGAATTAGGTGCACAACATGTTTTAATTTCAATGGCTGGCGATGGCGGCCTATTGATTACTAAAGATGCTGTTTACCAAAGTAATGCGCCTAAAGGGACTGTTATTAATTCAGTTGGTGCTGGCGATTCAATGATTGCTGGTTTTACAGGTACCTTTGCAAAAACTAATGATCCTATTGAAAGTTTTAAATATGGACTAGCTTGTGGCTCCGCAACTGCATTTTCTGAAGATATTGCAACTATTGAAAAAATTAACGAAATTTTACCACAAATTGATATTAAGAAAATCTAACTATTATAAAAGGAGTTTTACACTATGGACTTAAATGAATTATTACTTAAAGATGTCATGATTATGGATCTTCAAGCAACAACAAAAGCCGAAGCAATTGATGAAATGGTACATAAATACTTTGAGGCTGGCGTGATTGATGATGAGGAACTTTACAAACAAGACATTCTAAAACGTGAAGCACAATCAACTACTGGTATCGGTGAAGGTATTGCCATGCCACATGCAAAAAATAAAGCTGTTAAACGTGCTACTGTCCTATTTGCTAAAAGTAAAGCAGGACTTGACTATGATTCACTTGATGGTCAACCTACATTTTTATTTTTCATGATTGCTGCTCCTGAAGGTGCAAACGATGCCCATTTACAAGCATTAGCTGCTTTATCAAGTCTATTAATTAATCCCGATTTAGTTGATAAATTAAAAACAGTCACAACTCCAGATGAGGTTCAAGCTGCCTTCACTGCCGCTGAAAATGAAAAAGAAGCAAAAGAAGCTGCTGCACAACTTGCTGCTAAAAACACTGATGTTAAACCATCAGGTAATCCATACGTGGTCGCTGTAACAGCCTGCCCTACTGGTATCGCTCATACTTATATGGCTGAAGCTGCCCTCATCAAACAAGCTGAAGAGATGGGCGTTGACATTAAAGTTGAAACAAATGGCTCAGAAGGTATTAAGCATCGTTTAACTGACGAAGAAATTAAACGTGCGTCTGGTGTCATTGTCGCCGCTGATAAAAAAGTTGCTATGGATCGTTTCGATGGCAAACCTTTAATTAACCGTCCTGTTACCGATGGTATTAAAAAAGCCGAAGAATTGATTACTGCCGCAGTAAACGGAAAAGCACCTATTTATCATGCTAAAGGAACCGACGCTGCTGAAAATGATGAAGAAACCTCTGGTAGTGTTTGGAATGAAATTTATAAGAACTTAATGAACGGTGTATCACACATGTTACCATTTGTTGTTGGTGGCGGTATCTTAATGGCACTCTCATTCATCGTTGAACAATACGTTCCCGGTGGCTCAAGTTCACAAACTTTTATCTTCTTAAATGGAATTGGTAATTATGCATTTGCTTTCTTAGTACCTATCTTAGCCGGTTTTATTGCTATGAGTATTGGTGATCGTCCTGCCCTTATGCCTGGTATTGTTGGTGGTTACATGGCTAACTTTGCTGCCGCAAATGTTATTAAAACTGAATCTGTTTCTGGTTTCTTAGGTGGTTTAGCAGCTGGTTTTATTGCCGGTTATGTTATTGTCGGTCTTAAAAAACTCTTTAAAAACTTACCAAAATCACTAGATGGGATGAAACCTATCCTAATCTACCCTATTTTATCCTTATTAATTGTCGGCGCGATTATGTTCTTTATGGTTAATCCTATCTTCGCACAAATTAATCATGTCTTGTCAGATTTCTTAACTCATATGGGAACAGCCAATGCCGTCTTAATCGGTACAATTCTTGCTGCTATGATGGCTATCGATATGGGTGGTCCATTTAACAAAGCAGCTTATACATTCTCAATTGGTGTCTTCACTTCTACTGGTGATGGTAAAATGATGGCTGCTGTTATGGTTGGTGGTATGATTCCTCCACTTGCAATAGCTATTGCATCAACATTCTGGAAAAATAAATTTTCTGAAGATGAAAGAAAAGCCGGTTTGTCAAACTACATTCTTGGTATTTCATTTATTACTGAAGGTGCTATTCCTTACGCAGCAGCAGATCCATTACACGTCATTACATCAAGTGTAATTGGTGCTGCAATCGGTGGTGGTTTAAGTCAATTCTGGAACGTCTCTGTTCCTGCACCTCATGGTGGTCTTTGGGTAATTGCCTTAGCTACAAATAAAACGTTCTACTTACTTTCTGTTTTAATTGGTGCTGCAGTTGCAGGGATTATCCTCGGTATCTGGCGTCCAGTTGCAAAAGAAAATAAGAAATAATTCGTTTAACTTTGAAGAGCTATCAGGATAATACCTGATAGCTCTTCTTTATTTTAAAATAAAAAGGAGTCCTTAATGACATAAATCTCTGTCATTAAGGACTCCTTTTGTAAATTTATAATGATAATTTTATTGTTTGTGCGACTGTCTTTGAAATACCTAATCCTTGTAACTCTTCCATTGAAGCGTCTTTAATATGTTTCATCGACCCAAATTCTTTTAACAATTTCGTTTTGGTTTTTGGCCCAACACCCTGGATAGAATCTAAACGAGAACTAAGTGAGTTCTTTGAATGAACTTGACGATGAAAGGTAATGGCAAATCGATGGACTTCATCTTGAATCCTTTGTAAAAGGTAAAACCCTTCACTCTTTGGATCCAATGATAGTCTTTGATCAGCATCACCAAACATTAAATCAGATGTTTTATGCTTGTTATTTTTAACCATCCCCGCTACTGGAATCATTAAATCTAATTCATTACTTAAAACGTCTTTTGCAGCTTCTATTTGTATTTCAGCACCATCCATTAAAATTAAATCTGGCATAGGCTTACCTTCCTTCAAAAGACGTGTATAACGTCGGCGAACAACTTCACGTGTACTTGCTGCTTCATCCGCATGATCAACTGTATTCAACTTATATTTGCGATATTCGCTCTTCTCAGGTTTACCATCAATAAAACTAACCATGGCTGATACCAGATCAGTCCCTTGTATATGTGAGTGATCAAAAGATTCTATTCGATGACCTTCTGGAATCCCCATAGCGTCTGTAATTTCTTTCATGGCACCAGTTGTTTTGCGCCCATCTAATTCTAGTAATCTGAATTTTTCTTCAAGAACTAAGCGAGCATTTTTTTTAGCTAATTTTAAAAGTTCACTTTTTTGCCCACGTTGTGGTGTCCGAATTGGTACTTGTAAGATATCAGATAAGATATCTGTATCAATTCCTGCTGGAACTAATATTTCTTTTGGTAACACATTATTTTTTCGATTATAAAACTGAAGGATAAAAGTTGCCATTTCTTCTTCAGCCGTTGTTACAATTGGAAAAAGTCTTTTTTCTCGCTTCATTAATCGTGCTTGCCTAATAAAGAAAACTTGAATTGACAACCAACCTTTATCCAGATAGAAATTAAACAAATCTCTAGGTGTATTATCATTTGAAATGATTTTTTGTTTTTCAACAGTAACTTCAATAAAATGAATTTGATCACGTAATTCAGCGGCACGTTCAAATAACATTTCATCCGCTGCCTTACTCATTTCTTTTTTTAGTTTTTGTTTTGCTACAATCACATTACCATTTAAAAATGATTTGATTTTTTTTATTTGAGCCTCATATTTTTCATGCGGAACTTCTTTAAAACAAGAGCCTAAACATTGCCCCATATGATAATACAAACATGGTCGCTTCTGAAATCCATTGCATCTTCTTAAAGGATAAACTTTTTGTAAAAACTGCAATGTTTCCTGAGCTGCATAAACATTTGGATAAGGACCAAAATAAAATCCACCGTCCTTATTAACCTGACTAACGATTTGCATCATTGGGTCTTTTTCATTTGTAATTTTAATATATGGATATCCAGTACCTTTCTTTAATTTTATATTATAATACGGCTGATGTTTTTGAATTAAAGTAATTTCCAACAGAAATGCTTCTTTATCAGTGGATGTAATAATTGTTTCAAAATCAACAATTTGAGAAACCAATTTAGCTGTTTTTCCATCATGCGCACTTTTGAAGTAAGAACGCACCCGATTTTTTAAATTTTTTGCTTTCCCAACATAAATAATCTGACTATTTAAATTTTTCATGATATAGCATCCTGGTAATGCTGGTAATAATGCTAATTTATTTTCGATATGCTCTGAAGCCAATCGAGGCACCTTCTTTACGTTAATATATGCTTTAATTATACCCCGAACAAGCGTTTGAATAAAGAAAATAGATTCCAAATAGACGGGAGTCTATCTGAAATCTATTTTTTTACAATATCTTTGATAAAAAATCTTGCGCACGTTCTGACGTCGGATGATCAAAAACATCTTCTGGACGTCCTTTTTCTTGAATATATCCTTGATCCATGAACCAAATTTGATCTGCTACTTCTCTAGCAAAACCCATTTCATGTGTCACAACTACCATCGTCATTCCGTCACTAGCCAACGTTTTCATAACTTTAAGTACTTCTCCGACCATTTCAGGATCTAATGCTGAAGTTGGCTCATCGAATAAGAGTACTTCTGGATCCATGGCTAATGCTCTGGCAATCGCAACTCGTTGCTTTTGACCACCAGATAAACTATCTGGATATTGTAGTGCCTTATCTGCTAATCCAACTTTTTCTAATAAATTGGTAGCTATATCAGCTGACTCTTTATCTGATATATTTTTAACTTTCATGGGAGCCAATTTTATATTCTCAATTACATTCATATTTGGAAACAAATTAAAACCTTGAAAAACCATCCCCATTTTTTCTCTCAATTGATTTAAGTCTTTTTCATTTAAACTTGTTAAATTTTCACCTTCGAATAAAATATCCCCTGATGTAGGAACTTCAAGTAGATTCAGACAACGTAAAAAGGTACTTTTACCAGATCCTGATGGTCCAATCACACAGATAACCTGTCCTTTATCAACTGATTCAGAAATATCTTTTAAAACATCATTTTTTCCAAAGGATTTTCTTAATTTATTAACTTCAATAATTTTAGACATGCTTCATCTTCCCTTCAAAGTAATTTAATAATTTAGATAAGCTAAATGTTAAAACAAAGTAAATTAACATTGCAACAAAGATAGGCGCAATACCTTTATAAGTAGCTGATTGAACCATTTTCATCTGATAAATTAAATCAGTCACACCAATAATAGAAACAATTGAACTTTCTTTTATTAATGTTATAAATTCATTTCCCAGAGCTGGCCAAATATTTTTTAGTGCTTGTGGAATAATAACAGACTGATACGTCTCTTTCTGTGAAAGCCCCAAACTTCTTGCTGCTTCCATTTGTCCATCATCAACAGAAGAGATTCCCGATCGTATTACTTCAGCTATATATGCGCCTGAATTAAGCGATACAGCAATAATACCTGCAATTAGCGCTGGAATATTTACTAACATTCCAATACCGAAGTACACAAACATCACTTGAATCATTAGAGGCGTTCCACGAACAAATTCAATGTAGGATACTGCAATTACTTTAATCACTTTATTTTTGCCCAAACGCATGAGTGCTAGCAACGTTCCTAATATAACACCAACAATAACTGAAACCGCCGTTATTAATAAAGTATAACCAATTCCTTTGGCAAAATATTTCCAATAGTGAATCATTGTGTTATCCGATGTATTTTTTGTTAAATAATTACTAGCCTCAGGTAAATATGTCGTATTTATTAAATTTTTCTTTTTAATTTCTTTAATAGACTTATTTACAGCTGCCACCAAAGTATCGGAATTCTTTGCAAATCCGGCTGCAGCTCCCCTTGCATCAGGCGCTGAGATAAATCCAGGATTAACAACTGCTAATGAACTATCATTTTGTGCGTATGCTTTAGCAGTTGGTTCTTCCATGGCAACACCCGCTACCTTACCACTTTTAAGCGCTAAAATTAAATCGGTTACTTTAGCCAACCCTTTAATATTCACATTTTTTATTTGTTCTTTACTCATTGTATATTGAAGCGATCCAGTTTGAGCCCCAACTGATAGCCCAGAAAAATCATTTAAAGTCTTATATTTATCTTCATCAGTCTTATTAACCAACATCATTTGTTTTCCATTGTAATAAACATCTGAAAAATCAATACTTTTTTTACGATCATCCGACGGATTCATACCTGAAATAACCATATCAATTTTATTAGTTTCTAAGCCAACAAGTAATGAGTCAAAATCCATTTTCTTAATTACTAACTTAACTCCAATGTCTTTAGCAATTTTTTGTGCAATTGAAATATCAAATCCAACGATTTTATCATCGCCATTAACTGTTGTTTGAAATTCATAGGGTGGATAATCTGGACTTGTTCCAAGTACTAACGTTCCCTTATCCTTAACATTCTGTAAAGAGTTACCAGTTGCAGCACTTACTTGATTACTACCAACTAACATCATGAAAAATGCGATTAATATACCTATAAACCATTTTTTATTTATTTGCATCAATTTACTCCTCTTTTTTAATTTCTCTTATTAGTGAATAAATCGATTATATGCTACAAAGATTTTTTATGCAATTAAATACATATAATAAATGACTTTATACATATAAAAGTTATTTAAAGCGCTTTTTATGCATTAATCAGTTGTCTTGTATTCATTTTAATAAACTGTTATTCTATATTTACATAAGGAGGCTACAATTATGAGCTTAAAAATCCAACGCCAAGATAACTTGGAAAGTTTATTTGATAAATTTGCACTTGACCCTAAAGATCCTGCTAAAGTTGAACTTAAGTCTTCAGAAACGGAAGAGAAGCCTAGTTCTGATGTTAAAGAATCGAAACCTAAAAAATAAAAAAATTCAGATAAGTTATAAACTTATCTGAATTTTTTTATTTTTTAAATCCATCTGGGTAACGTTTATTTAATTTTAAAATATTATCTCTTGCAACATCATCAAATTCAATATCGGCCCATTCAGCAATTTGGGATAAATACCAAAGTACATCTCCCATTTCTTTAGTTAATTTCACTTTATCTAATTCTCGACCTTTAAAAGTATAATCTTTAATTAAATCAACTAATTGTCCACCTTCAGCCGCAACACCTAATGCACAATTTGTTAAAACTTGTTCAGTTCCATATAATGTGCGATTTGCTGCTTCTTGATATTCATTAAATTCCATTTTTTTCTCCTAGTTCTGTATGACTTTCAATCCATTGCCAAATCTCTTCTTTTCCAGATTTGTCTTGAGCCGAAAATAAAACAAAATCATCTTCAGGTGTCAAAGACAATGAACGTCTTATGATACTCTCATGTTGATTCCACTTACCACGAGAAATTTTGTCGCTCTTTGTCGCAACAACCAATACAGGAATATCGTAATAGTGAAGAAAATCAACCATTTGAACATCTAATTTTGTTGGCTCATGTCGAGCATCAACTAATGAAATGACCCCTCTTAAAGAAGTACGTTCTGCTAAATAGGTTTCAATCATTTGTCCCCACTTTGCACGTTCTGTTTTTGACACTTTTGCATATCCATATCCTGGAACATCTACGAAAAATAATTTTTGTTCCACGTTATAAAAGTTCAATGTTTGCGTTTTTCCAGGCTGACTAGAAGTTCTCGCATAACTTTTACGATTTATTAACGTATTTATTAATGATGATTTTCCAACATTAGAACGTCCTGACAGTGCAATCTCAGGAATACCATCTGTTGGATACTGTGCTGGTGCAACGGCACTCATAACAAGTTCAACATTATGAACATCCATATTAAACACCTTCCTTTCAATACTCAAACCATTTTACCATATAAAAATGTGTTAATGTAACTTAATCTGAATCAAAAAGCTTTACAACATGAATTAAATAATTCGATGTTGTAAAGCTTTTATTTTGTTGCTGCCGTTTGGATAATCCAAATTATTTGTACTTCCGAATATGTTACCACATGCGTTGTCAAAATCTGAATTAAAGTATTGGGCCAATAAAATAAATATTCCCCACTACTATCTTTAGCATTTGCTGTTATATTAGTTGAATCTCCAGAAATTAGATCACCATAAGTTCTTGGCATATTCTTTAATCCAGACTGTAACTTTGGCCGAAATAAGTCAACATGTACAATATCGTTTGACTTATATTGTAGCCTACCTTTCAATTGCCATGATGGTGTCAATCCATCAGTTGCGATTATTTGCAAATAAGGTGATTCTCTATTATTACTATCAGAATAAATTGCAAATTCTGAATTATTTTTCTTAACATATTTGTTAACCGTATTAGGTAACGTACTGTACCCATACGTTATGTCTGCAGACACACTTTTAAGTGTCACGAGCATACTGAAAAATAAAATAAATAATAATATTAAATACTTACTTATCAGCTTTTTTCTTATCAACATATCTTTTAATAAGGAAAAAGATTAGTATCACTAGGATTGCGAGACCAAGACCTAAAGCAACATACCATAGCGGATTTGTTGCTTTTTGTGGATCTCCAATAGCATCTTTGTTGTACTTACTTGCATCATCATTTGTAATTGTGAAGTTTTTATTGAATTTCCAAGTGTTTTTACCACTTGTTGCTACAGCCTTTAATGTGTAGTCTCCAGCTTCTAATTGACCCTTGTCATAAAGCATTGGGAATTTGAAATTTGAATTAGGAGCCATTGATAGGTTCTTTAATGTTGTATTTTCTAAAACATCTGTTGAACCCTTTTTCATAATTTCAGATTTAATTGTTAATTTAGGAATAATTACGGCTTTATCGTTTTGGAATACAGGGAATACACCTTTACGATAGTTTCTCATACCAGCTTTAACTGATAATAAATTCATATTTGGTTCAACCGTCTTCTTCTCTAAAATTTTAATTCCAATTGCATATGAATATGCATTTGAAATTGAAATCCCTTTTTTATTACTTGTTTCTTTAGTTGAATTATCAACTTTTTCAAAATACCAGCTACCTAACAAAACACCGTTGAAACTATCTTTTGGCATAGTAATTGTAGCCTTAACGATTTTACTTCCTTTAGCAGGAACTGTTACGACACTACCTGAATCTAACTTAGTAAGTGAAGCTAAAGGATATTTCATTGATTTATCAATATTCTTTTTTGCTAATTCTTTTGCATATTCAAGCTGACCATTATCATTTGTAGATGCTGTATAAACAGCATTACGAATTTTTAATGCTTTGTCTGATGAATTAAAGATTTTAACTGAAATCGTTTCTTTTTCCTTAGCATCCAATTTCAAATCAAAGTATGATTGTTTCAAACTAGCTTTAACTTGTTTATCAGATTGAATACTTTGAACACTGTACCCAATATTATTTGCAGGAGCCTTAGCTTCAACAGACTTATTGAATAACCCAAGTCCACCCAACAATACCCCAGAAAATCCGAACAAAATCGCTTTTTTTATTGTTTTATTCATGACGTCCACCCTTTATTATTTATTAAAATTATTAACCTTAAATTCATTATACTACATTTATATTCATTACTATGTCTTTTTTTTAGAGTGTACTCACTATATTTGACAGTCTTTAAATGACTATACTCTAACAAGACTTTAAGATGCTGCTTTCTTGCTCCCTTTAATTATTACAGGACCATCAGTTTGATCAACTGTTGCTTTAGTGATAATTACGCGCTCGATGTCTTCTTGGCTTGGAATATCAAACATAACATCACGCATTGTTTCTTCAATAATAGATCGCAAACCTCGTGCCCCAGTATCTCGCTTAATAGCAAGTTCGGCAACTCGTGACAATGCCTCAGGTTCGAATTCAAGCGTCACACCATCTAATTCAACAAGTTTTGTATATTGTTTAACCAATGCATTTTTAGGTTCCGTTAAAATTCGAACTAAATCTTCTTCTTTTAATTCTTCTAAAGCTGTCATAATTGGTAAACGACCAACAAATTCAGGAATTAATCCAAATTTTAATAAATCTTCTGGAATAATTTGTTGCATAACACTATTTTGTTCATCAATAGTTTCAGAATTGGATTCAGCACCGAAACCAATCGTTTTATCGCCTAATCGATTTTTGACCATTGTTTCAATTCCAGCAAATGCCCCACCAACAATAAATAAAATATTCTTAGTATCTATTTGAATTAATTCTTGTTGTGGGTGTTTACGTCCACCTTGAGGCGGAACACTTGCAATAGTACCTTCAAGAATCTTTAAAAGTGCCTGTTGAACACCCTCACCTGATACATCACGTGTGATTGAAACATTCTCACTCTTCTTAGCAATTTTATCGATTTCATCAATGTAGATAATTCCTTTTTCAGCTTTTGCAACATCATAATCTGCACTTTGCAATAATTTTAAAAGGATATTTTCAACATCTTCACCAACATATCCAGCCTCAGTTAAAGTAGTGGCATCTGCAATAGCAAATGGTACGTTTAAAATTTTAGCTAAACTTTGTGCTAAATATGTCTTACCTGATCCCGTAGGACCAACTAAACAAATATTACTTTTTTGTAATTCTGTTTCGTCATTATCTTCGTCAACTTCAAGCATATGATTAACTCGTTTATAATGATTATAAACCGCAACTGACAACGTTTTTTTAGATTGATCTTGCCCAATTACATAATCATTCAATTTATTCATAATTGCTTGTGGTTTTAATACAAGTAATGGTTCAGAATCCATTTGTTCCCTGAATTCCTCGTCGATAATTTCCTTACATAAATCAACACATTCATTACAAATATAAACACCAGGTCCAGCAACGATTTTCATTACTTGATCTTGTGACTTACCGCAAAAAGAACAATTTACGGGTCCGCCTTCTTCAGTATTTTCGAACATTTTACCACCTCGTATTTTTCTTCTCATCTTTTACTTTATGCATACCTATAGTACCAAATAAAGCAATATTTCGCGAATATTTACGTTCAAATGTATTTAACAAAAAAGATTGAAGCTAATAAACTCGCTTCAATCTCATTCATTCAAAATGATTAATCAAAATATCCGATTAATTATTTATTTTTTCATTTTTGCTTCTTCAACTGCTGAGTCAGCTAACTCGTCAACAACTTTCTTGATAGCAATATCATGTTTTACCATATCGTCTGAAAGAGCAGAACGAACTGCTTCTTCTTCCATACCATATTGTTCTGCTAAGTTTGATATTTCAGATGAAACTTCTTCTTCAGAAGGTTCAATTTTTTCAGCGGCAACGATAGCTTCTAACACAAGATTTGTTTTAACACGACGTTCTGCGCCTTCTTCAAATTGTTTGTGTAAATCGTCTTCACTTGTTCCTGTTAATTGGAAGTACATCTTTGTGTCAATTCCTTGTTGTTGCATATTTGCAAGGTATTGATCCATTTGGCGATGAACATCTTCTTCAATCATTGAATTAGGAATTTCATCAACTTTAGCATTATCAACTGCTAATTCAATTGCTGCATCTTGAATTGCTTCCTTAGCTGCAGCTTCTTTTGTTTCTTTAATTTGATCTTTTGTTTTTGCTTGTAATTCTTCAAGCGTATTAACTTCTTCATCAACATCTTTAGCAAATTCATCATCCATTTCTGGAAGTTCTTTGCCTTTGACTTCATGAACTTTAACAGCAAATACTGCTTCTTTACCACGTAAGTCTTCAGCTTGGTAATCTTCAGGGAATGTAACTTTTACGTCAACATCCTCTCCAGCTTTATGTCCTACCAATTGGTCTTCAAATCCAGGAATAAATGAATTTGAACCTAATTCAAGAGTATAATTTTCTGATTTTCCACCATCAAATGCAACGCCATCAACTTTACCTTCAAAATCAATGATAACAGTGTCGCCAGAAATAGCTGCTTCGTCTTCTTTAAGTACAAGTTCAGCTTGTTGTTGACGTTTTGCTTCTAAACTATCTTCTACGTCTTTTTTAGTTACTCGACGTGATTGTTTAGGAACAGTTAATCCTTTATAGTCACCTAATTCAACTTCTGGTTGAAGTGTAACTTTAGCTTTAAGGACCCATGTAGAATCTTTTTCTAAACTATCAATGTTAATATCAGGTTGATCAACGGGTGATACTTTAACTTCTTCAAGTGCCTTTTCGTATGCTTCTGGCAATAGAATGTTTAAAGCATCTTCGTATAATGATTCTTCACCATACATTCTGTTAAATACTTGACGTGAAACTTTTCCTTTACGGAATCCAGGAACAGTTAAATCTTTCTTAACTTTTAAGAAAGCTTTTTCCAATCCTTCTTTAATTTTATCAGTTTCAATTTCGAATGTTATTTCTCCATTGTTTTTACCTGTTTTTTCAAATTTTGCTGACATTGTTTTCCCTCCGGTAGAACAAAAATTTTATATTCGTACTATTTATATACTTGTCTATTTTACCGTATCATTACTAGATTGTAAATGGTTATAAAAAAAAATTCGAAAAGCAAAAGCTTTCCGAATTTCTTTTTTTAATTAATTAAAAATTAATCATCAATTTCTGAAACGACTCCGGCACCAACAGTACGGCCACCTTCACGAACAGTAAATTTAAGACCTTTTTCAATAGCAACTGGGGCGATTAATGATACTGTAAATGTAACGTTATCACCAGGCATAACCATTTCTACACCTTCTGGTAATTCAATAACACCAGTAACATCAGTTGTATGGAAGAAGAATTGAGGACGGTAGTTTGAGAAGAATGGAGTATGACGTCCACCTTCTTCCTTAGAAAGGATATAAACTTCGCCTTTGAATAATTTGTGAGTTTTGATTGAACCAGGTTGTGCAAGAACTTGTCCACGTTCGATTTGTTCGCGATCAACACCACGGAGTAAAGCACCAACGTTATCGCCGGCTTCACCTTCGTCAAGTGTTTTACGGAACATTTCGATACCTGTAACTGTTGTTTTAAGAACATCTTCATGTAAACCAACAATTTCAATATCGTCTCCGACTTTAACTGTACCACGATCGATACGACCTGAAGCAACAGTTCCACGACCAGTAATTGTAAATACATCTTCAACTGGCATTAAGAATGGTTGGTCTGTAGGACGAACTGGTGTTGGGATGTATGAATCAACAGTATCCATTAATAATTCAACTTGTTTTACAGCTTCTGGATCGCCTTCAAGGGCTTTAAGAGCTGAACCACGGATAACAGGAATATCATCGCCTGGGAAATCATATTCGCTTAATAATTCACGAACTTCCATTTCTACAAGGTCTAATAATTCTTCATCATCAACCAAATCAGTTTTGTTTAAGAACACGATAAGGTAATCAACACCAACTTGGCGAGCAAGTAAGATATGTTCACGTGTTTGAGGCATAGGGCCATCAGTTGCGGCTACAACTAAGATAGCACCATCCATTTGTGCAGCACCAGTGATCATGTTTTTAACGTAATCAGCATGTCCTGGAGCATCGATATGTGCGTAATGACGTGCAGCTGTTTCGTATTCAACATGGGCAGTATTGATAGTAATACCACGTTCACGTTCTTCAGGTGCAGCATCGATTGAAGCGAAATCTGCTGCTTCACCGAAACCGTTGTCTGATAATACTTTACTAATTGCAGCTGTTAAAGTTGTCTTCCCATGATCGACATGTCCAATAGTACCAATATTAACATGGGGTTTTGTTCGTTCGTAATGTTCTTTTGCCATGAATAAGAGCCTCCTAGTGTTTTTGTAAGAATAAAACAGTTTTAGAAAATCTAACCCTGATGATTCTTTGTTTTTATTATACTACTTCTTTATTTAATAACAAAATACATTATCATCAAATAAAGAAGAATCCTTAAAATATTATATAGACTGTTTAGAGTTTTGTAAATACCTATTTAAAGAATACTGAAACTTTTTATCTCGTCTTAAAATAACCTGGTTAAATCTACGCTCATACAACTAAATCTAAGTGAAATTTTGGATTCTTTATTAGAATATCATAGATTACTGTAAACGGCTAGCTTTACCTAATCATTAATTCATAATTTCAGTTAATTCTTTCGAAAGTAATGCATTTAATTCAACCATATACGTTAAATTTTCAGTCCTTTTAAAAGTGGATTCCATACCTAACTCACTTTTTACTAATTCAATCCATTCTTTCTCAATACCCAAAAAATCACTTGCAAAAGGATAAATCATCCCCAATTTTAAATTTAACATATGATTTAAAGAATTATTCATTTGTACATCAATAGTTCCCTCATCATTTTTTGTTAATTGATTAATTGTCAGTAATACAGGTTCATTTTCATTTGCAACTAATTTTTTTACGTCAATTTTTTTCTGAGTTCCATCAACCCATAAATAGTTTATTATTTCAATATTATTAGGTATCTTTTGTACCTCTTGCAATAGACTTGATTTTATAATTGGATGTACGTCTTTATCCATAAATATTTTTTGACAAGCATCTAAGAATTCATTTTTAGGTAGTACCAGTCCACTTTGAACAATTTGTTGCTGTCCAAAAAAGTCCACTGAACCTAAGTGTGCAAATTGACGTTCATTTTGTCTAAGTTGTTTATCGAATTTTTCACGGCATTCATTTTCAGCATCCAAAACTAGTGATGTGGCAAAAGGTTGCTCTTTAACCAATTGCCAAGCTCGAATAAATTTATTGTTTTTTAACAGTATATTTAAATAAACTGCAAATTGATCCCCACGTTTTAAGTAATCGCTATAAAATTCGTCAGCGATAATTAACGCTTCTTGAAATTGAGCATCCAAAACTAGAGAATTAACCAATAATTTATTATTTTTAAAACTACGATGACCATCATAATTTTTTGTGAATAATTGTGATGCTAGTTGATAATTTTTGTCACTTACAGCCTTTTTTGCTAACTGATAATTTTGTTTCTCTTGGTCGGGAAACGGAATAATTTCTGCCATAATATCCTCTATTTATTCTAAAAAAAGGGATAACAACATTTGTGTTATCCCTTTTTGATTATTTTTCGTTATTTTTTGTTTCCGCCGGTTTAACTTCTTTAGACTTTGTTGATTTTCTATGATACTGATTAATTTCCATAATAACAGGTAAAATAACTGGACGTCGTTTTGTTTGTTCATATAGGAAATGACTCATTTTTTCACGAACATCTTGTTTTAAATGTCCCCAATCAAATTCTTTATTGTTCAAATTATCTTGTACTGTTTCTGACACAATTTCAGCACTCTTTTCAATTAAATCAAGGCTCGTTTTTGTATAAACAAATCCTCTTGATGTAATTTTAGGCTTGTTTATGATTTTTTTCTTTTTACGATCAATTGTGACGACTGCAATAAAAATACCATCTTCAGAAAGTATTTTACGATCTCTCAGTACAATATTTCCAATATCACCAACACCAATACCATCAATCATGGTATTTCCTGCTTCAACTTGCGATCCTAAATTCATTTTTCCTTCAGAATAACTTAAAACATCACCCTTACCAGTAATAAAGATATGATCATATGGCATTCCTAATGTATGTGCTAAATCAGCATGTGCCGCAAGTAATCGATATTCACCTTGAATTGGAACCAGGTATTTTGGTTTCATTAAATTGATCATTAGTTGTAAATCATTTTGACCAGCATGACCTGAAGAATTTAATTCATCAGAAATTGCTTTCACATCAGCTCCTGCTCGGTAAATGAGATCTCTTGTCTTTGCCACATTAGTTTCCATAGCTTTTGACGTTGTTGTCGTAATGAAAACAAGATCTCCTTCATGAATATTAACAGTTGAATGTTGATTTAAAGCCATTCGCTGTAATGATTTTAAAGGTTCACCCATTTTACCTGTTTCCAATATAATTAGTTGATCATCGTCATATTTGCTAATATCACTCATTGGAACAATTAAATTTTCATCAGGAAGAACTAATTTCTTCAAATCCATAGCTGTTTTAACGATTTTTTCAACATCGTGTCCTGTTAATATAACCTTTCGATGACTTTCCTTTGCAGCATTTAGTATCTGTTGTACTCGTAATATATTTGATGCCACACAGGCAACAATAATACGACCTTTTTGATATTCAAATGTTTCATTAATGTATTCGTCAATTGCACTTTCATTGACTGTTGGGAATGGGTTCTCAGCATTAGCTGAATCACTTAATAACGCTAAAACACCATTCTTACCAATCTCAGCTAAACGTCCAAAATCTGTTTGGTAAACTGGTGCCGCAGCTTGATCGAACTTAAAATCACCTGTATAAACAATCTGCCCTTCATCAGTACCTAAAACGATTCCTAATGATTCAGGAATTGAATGGGTCGTTTTAAAGAATGAAATTGTCGTTTTACCAAAATCAATCTCAGTCTGATCATTAACAACGTGAAAATCAGAAAATTTACTTGCCTTAGGATCATTTTCAATATTAATTTTTGCTAATGCAATTGTTAATTCTGATCCAAAAACAGGCACATCAAATTCACTCACAAAGTATGGTAATGCACCAATTGCATCTGCATGCCCATGTGTTAAGAAAACACCTACAATTCGTTCTTTATTTTCTCTCAAATAACTAAAATCAGGAATTACAATATCAATCCCTAATAAGCCATTTTCTGGATACATTAATCCAGAATCAAAAATAAATAGATCATCATCCACTTCAACGACATACATATTTTTACCATTTTCTCGAACGCCACCAAGTGGAATTATTTTAACTTTACTCATTACTTCACCTCTTACATATTTTATATTTTTAGTATTTTCACTAGTTGATTTATTTCATTGTCAGTTAATGCCTCTATTGGTAAACGACACCCACCTACTAAGATACCCTTGTAATTTAAAGCTGCTTTAGCTGGTCCAGGAGATGGAAGAGAAAAAAGTGCAGCCATTTTTGGCGTCAACTCTCTTTGAATATCTCCTGCAAGCTTAATATTTCCATCTTGTACAGCTTGATACATTTTAGTCATTTCAATACCAAATATATGGCTTGCAACAGAAATAACACCACTTGCTCCTAAGATTTTTGCAGTCAAACTATCCGTATCTTCACCAGTATACACCAAGAAATCATCTGGCGTTTGTTCAACAATACGACTTAAATTTTCACTACCTGTACAATCTTTAATACCAATAATATGATTATTATTAGATAACTTAACAATTGTTTCAACAGTCATAGTTACGCCTGTACGACCCGGAATATTATAAATGAAAATAGGCAATTTCGAAGCATTTGCAACTGCTTCAAAATGAGCAATCATACCTTTTTGATTAGGCTTATTATAGTATGGCACAACAACTAAAGCTGCGTCCACACCAGTAATAGCGGCTACCTCATTGGTAAAATCAATTGTCTCCATAGTATTATTTGATCCTGTACCAGCCATAATTGGAACTCTACCATTAACTATTGCCACTGTTTTTTTAATCAAATTTAATTTTTCAGAATGATTCAACGTAGGCGATTCGCCCGTAGTACCATTAACCAGGATACCTTTTGAACCTGTTAAAATTAAATGTTCAATTAATTTAATTAAGCGATCTTCATCCACTTGATTCTGATCATTAAATGGTGTGACCATAGCTGTCATTATATCTACATTTTCAAACATTCGCTTAATTCACTCCTTTCTTTTTACTTTGGAACTCTTAATAAATCTAATTCATGCAATTTTTCAGCAATTTGAACTGAATTCCATGCAGCACCTTTTAACAAATTATCCGAAACGACCCATAATTGGAAGGCATTATCCTGTTCTAAATCAGCTCTAACACGACCAACAAATGTATCTTTCTTACCAGTGGCATTAATTGCTTGTGGATATATCTGTTGTTCCGGATTATCTTGTAAAACCACACCGGGTGCATCTGCAAGAATATTTTGAATTTGTTTAACAGAAGCATCATGACTTTCAACTTCAAACCAAACAGATTCCGAATGGCTAACAACAACTGGTACACGTACACATGTTGCAGTAACTTGAATATCTTGATTAGACATTATTTTCTTCGTTTCATGAATCATTTTCCATTCTTCATGTGTATAACCTGTGTCTTCAAAAACATCAATTTGTGGTAGTGGATTAAATGCAATTGGATAATGCTTTTTATCACCAGAAGCTGGTAAAATCTTTGCTTCCATCTCTTCGCCATCAAGATAAGCTTGTGTTTCATCTTTTAATTCTTGAATAGCTAAGTTTCCAGCACCACTAACAGCTTGCATTGTTGTAACAACAACCTTCTTTAAACCGTAATTTTTACGAATTGGTTCTAGTGCAACTACCATTTGGATAGTTGAACAATTTGGGTTAGCAATTAGTCCTTTGTGTTCATAAAGTGCCTGTTCATTAACTTCAGGAACTACTAGTGGGACATCAGGATCCATTCTAAACGCACTAGTGTTGTCTACAACAACTGCACCACGTTTAATTGCTTCAGGTGCAAACTTTTTAGATACACTACCGCCAGCAGAAAATAGAGCCAAATCAACATTCTCAAAAGAATCAGATGTTGTTTCTTCTACGATAACATCCTGACCTTTAAATTTTAATACTTGTCCTGCAGAACGTTTAGATGCCAAATATTTAATACTATTGATGGGTAAACTTGTTTCTTCTAGCATTTGAATCATTCGTGTTCCAACAGCGCCTGTAGCACCGACAACCGCAACTCTATATCCGTCCATTGAAAAAAACCTTCTTTTTCTTTATTTGAATCTCAATTATACCATAAAATTTATGAACGTTTTACATTTAACTCACTTATAGTAGACATATCTTAAATTTTAAAAATAAAAAAAGCAAAACTCTTATTAAGAGTTTTGCTTTTAGTTTTAACGACGAAGACCTAAGCGTTGGATCAATTCACGGTAACGTTGAATATCTTTGTTACGTAAATATGCTAAAAGGTTACGACGATGTCCGATTTTCTTCATCAAACCACGTTGTGAAGCGAAATCTTTTTTATGAACGCCGATATGTGCATTCAATTCAACGATATCTGCAGTAAGTACAGCGATTTGTACTTCAGCAGAACCTGTATCGCCTTCTTGACGAGCATATTCGTTCATAATTTCTGTTTTCTTTTCATTTGTAATTGCCATTAGTGTTTCCCACCTTTCTGAATCTAAATGCCTAAAACCGAGTAAGTCGTCGGTGAGACGTCAACAAACTAAGTTAAAGGTTACTTGGAACAAATCTAACCTTACTAAAATTTAGAGTATATTGCAAGTTTTTTATAACTTCTCTTATCTAATTATTACTATCAAGTAAAAATCCTTTACAAGTTTTCATTGCATTAACTAATTTGGTTAGGTATAATAATGGTTGTTGAAATATTTGTTGAGAACCAATAAGGTGATCATGATAAGTGGAGGTGACTTAAATGCCAATTATTCAATCTGCAATTAAACGTGTAAAAACGAATGAAAAAGCAAACGTTAAAAATGCTGCTCAATTAAGCACAATGCGTACTGCTGTAAAGAAGTTTGAACAAGCTAAGACTGCTGGTGCCGATAATGTAGATGCTTTATACAAAGCTGCTATTACTGCAATCGACAAAGCACATTCTAAAGGTTTGATCAAAGAAAACAAAGCTGCTCGTGATAAGTCTCGTATGGCTGCTCGTTACGCTAAATAAGTTTTCAGAAAAATACCCAGTAGATTAATAATCTACTGGGTATTTTTTATTTTATACATCTATACGATTAATTTGAAGCATAAATAATGAGAATAATCCTTCTTGATCTTGTTGTGTCGTCTTCATTGCTTTTTCTAAATCAATTAACGCTAAATAAATTTTCCTCAAATCACTTCTATTAAATTTCTTTATCTTTTGAAGTGCCAACTTAATTCGATAAGGATGCACTTTTAAAACACTAGCTAAATCTCCTTGTGAGTAACCTTTATCTTGCAAAATTTTCACTTGTAATAATAATCTAAATTGTCCCAATAATATTGCATTTATCTTAATTGGCTCTTCATTTTGTAAAATTAAATCATGATACAACGTTACTGATTTTTCAATATTATTTGAAATAACAACATCTACTAAATCAAATATATTTTGTTCTAAAGTTTTAGAAACTAAATTTTCAACAGATGATAATGTAATTCGGTGGGTTTCAAAATTATACAAAAATAACTTTGGCAATTCATTCATGATTGTTGATAATTCTGTATTGGTTCTTTCTAGAAATAATTCCAAAGCGTTTTCATCTATTTCAAATGATTTGTTAGCCATCTCTTGGGCTATAAACTGTCGCGTTGCACGCTCATTTAACGGTTGATTATCAATAACTAGACTAAATTTTTTAAGCATCTTACTAATCTTTTTACGACCATCTAATTCTTTATAAGGCGCAAATATAACTACAATACTTGTTGGTTCCGGATGAGCTAAATAAGATAAAAGACCATCAATATCGTGTTCAATTTTTCTTTTTTTAGTGTCTGACGTTAGAAAAAAAGGATTTTGAATAAAAATTAAGCGCTTATCACCAAAAAAAGGAACAGACATCGCATCATCTAATGCTTTAGCCAACGGAACCTCCTCCATATCATATTTACCTAAATTCATCGTTCTCTCTTCTTCAGGTATCAACTCAGTAAATGCTTTTTTTACATCTTCCATTAAATAAGTCTCATTACCTAAGACAAGATTTACTGGCTTCACATTTTCAAGAGATAACGTTGAAATTATTGCCTGTGAATTCATATTTATCAGCTCTTTTCATTGTTAAAAACTTCTAATTTTTCTTTATAATTTTGAAACTTGCTGATTCTTATCATACCATGCTCTGCTGTACTAACAAACGGTATTCGATATTTTTTCAAAGTATCTAATGTTTCTTGATGTGGGTGGCCATATCTATTATTCTTACCAGCAGAAATCACCGCTAACTTCGGTTTTATTTGATCAATAAATATTGGATCAGTCGCAGTTTTACTGCCATGATGACCTGTTTTAAGAATTGATATTTGTAAATTGGGATATTTTTGAATAACCTTTTTTTCACCAGCTCGGTCCAAATCGCCAGTAATAAGATAGCTATATTTCCCGATTGTTCCAAATAAAACAAGAGAATCTTCGTTTTTTCCTATACCTTGATTAAAAGGATGTAGAATCATCAATTCAGCATCCTGTTTTTTACTATTATCTGTCATAGGTATCACCATTTTAGGCGGTCGAGTAGATTCTATTTTTTTAATGAATTGTGGCAGTTGTTCCATTCCAGATGGAACAATCATTCTATCGACGTCTATTTTGGTTAATATAGACGGAAAATTACCTATATGATCTGCATCTTGATGCGTCAAATATAAATAGTCTATATGACTGATTCCTTTGCTTAATAAATAATTAGTAATAATTTTTTCACCAGAAGTTTGATACTCCTTTCTAGTTCGCCAGCTATCCATCTTAAAATGAACTTTACCGCCTGTATCTACTAATGTAATTTGCCTATTAAACGGCTTTCTTATCAATGTTGAATCCCCTTGACCAATGTCAAAAAAAACGACTTCTTGCCGAATTGGAAAATGGATCCATAGAAATACCATAACATAGAAACTAACTAATATTGCCCATCTTTTAATACACGAAGGATGTAAAAAACATGTTAAGGTGCACATGAAAAATAGCATGCACATATTTAAACTGGGTTTACCAAACGTTATCGTTAATGGTAAACGTGCTAGTTCATCAAAAAAATAAATAAACGTTTTTAATACAGTATTTATCCCATCCATAACAACCTTAAAATGAATCCCAACCATTCCTCCAAAAATTACAATTGGTAGGATTAAGAATTCAAAAATAGGAATAATAAAAATACTAAGTACAATTGATAGAACATTCCACTGATAAACGTTGAAAAAAATAAATGGCAAACTAAATAAGTTTAGCCAAATACCTGATTCAAAAGTACCTTTATTCTCCATAAAGATTAGTAGTAATGACATTAGATAGCTCAACTGACCGCCAAATGTGAACAGTACTTGTGGTTCAATCACCAATCCTATTAACAAAGCGAAACACCAAACCGTAATCCCTTGGACAGGTTTATCAATTAGTTCACAAATAAGTTGAACCATACACATAAAAATTGCACGTCGTAAACTACTAGATTCCCCTGCAATAACTAAATAGCATGGAAGTAAAAAAAGTAATCCTTTGGCTACTGTCTCACGTGGGATTAATAGTCTATTTCCTAACGTTCTTATTAACATCACAAAATAATATACATGTAAACCCGATAAACAGAATAAATGAATTAATCCTAATTGTCTTATAGAGGCTAAATCCTGATTGAATTCCTGAGTCTTATCACCAATTACCAAAGCATTCAAAAATTTATCTAACGGATTGGATAAAGAATTAAAATAACTTTTTAATTCTGCTCGTAATTCATGTAACTTACTTATCACGGATTCAAGCGATAAATTCATGACATTTTTTTCACTATTATTAACTTTTATAATAGTCATACTATTGTAAATTGATTTAGTTCGCATAAAACTTTGATAATCAAACTCGTTTTCATTTGTCGCTGATTTAATTTTTTGTAGCTTAGCATCAACGTTTATAATTTTAGTGTGTTTATTATGTTTAATCTTATTGAGTTCATTTTGTGACTTACAGTTATAAAATCCTCGAATTTTTTGTGAATTAGAAATTATTTGTCCATCAAAACTAACCAAATCACCATTGATTGAATAATCATCAGGGTAAATTTTCACATTAACATTTTGTACCTCTTTTTCAACTACAACTTGCTTCTGGCTTTCCTTCGCATTACTGTAAAAATAAATACCAAAAATTAAAATACAGACACAACAAATATAAAAAGTTATCGAACGTTTTAACGTAATAATTCGTATAAAAATAACGATAGCGAAAATAATCCAAATAGGATTGTAATTTACAACATATAAACTTGTTATTCCAATAACTAACGTCGCAAAAAATAGATCAACTGCTTCAACTGATTTTATTCTGAAAATATTTTATTCAGAACAATTTCTTCAATATAATTTTTATCAACTTTTACTTGCTCAAAAATAACATTATTTCTTTCTAATAGTGATATGGCATAATCATCATTATGATAATTACGTAAATAATATATTTTTTTCACGCCGGATTGAAGTAGCATTTTTGTACACTGTAAACAAGGAAAATCTGTCACATAAATTTCTGAATTATCTGTCGCTGAGCCAAACTTTGCACACTGTAAAACTGCATTCATTTCTGCATGAATCGTTCGTACACAATGTCCGTCTACAAGGTAGCAACCTTCATCTATACAATGTACATCCCCTGAAACAGCGCCGTTATATCCGCCTGCAATAATCCGTTTATCTCTAACAAGTATCGCACCAACAGATAATCTTTCACATGTACTTCTTAATGATAGTAATGCAGCTTGCGTCATAAAATATTGATCCCAAGGAATTCTATTATCAGGCATTTAGGTATTTCCTTCTTTCATTTTTTTATAGTATATCAAAAATAAATCTTTAAAAAAAGTTAGACCGCTAATGAGTCCTTTAGACTTTCATATGTTTTATCACCGATGCCGCCAACTTCTTTTAATTCATCCGTAGTTTTAAACGATTGATGTTCTTCTCTATATTGTAAAATTTGTTCTGCTTTTTTTGGTCCAATTCCAGTCAACCCTTGCAGTTGTTCTTTCGTTGCGGTGTTTAAATTAACCGTTGATTCATCATTCGATTTATCCTGAGTTCCTGTAGTAGACCCTGCATCCATAACAGAAGATCCTTGGGCAGTAGTAGCTGCTACTTTATTTTCTTTTACTTCCCCTTTTGCCGGAACATATATAACCATCTCATCTGTTACTTTTTGAGCTAAATTAATCTGTTTCTGATCAGCGTTAGATAAAAATCCCTCAGCTAAATCGATTACCTGACTAATTCTCATTCCTGTTTTCATTGTGTATATACCTGGTTTTTTTATATTTCCTTTGATATCCACAACGATTTTCCCACCATTTGAGGTTTCTAAATGGCTTGATATATTTTTTTCCGAGCTAGACGACGTACTAGTAATACTATTAACTAACATATCATCTGTTTTGCTACTTTTATGTTGTGTAACTATTGAAAAAATGGTCAATGCTATTACAGATACCACACAAATAATGATAATTTTTCGATATTCAATTCAAATTTTTTTTATTTGATCCATCTTATCCACCTCCCTCTTATATTTAAATACGCAAAAAAACGAATTTCATTTAAAATGAAATTCGTTTTTTTCCTTAAATCATTATCACGTATTTTAATGATGATTCATTTTATTTAAGTTAATCTTCCTTACTAATTACTTCATGACATTTTTTAATCATAGCTACTTTTATATGATTAGGTACCATATTTGAAATATCTCCATCAAATTTAAATATTTCTTTCATTAAACTTGAGGAAATATGTGCGTATTTAGGATTAGCAAGCATCAATACAGTTTCCACTGTTTCATCTAACTCTTTGTTCATCAATGCAATATCTTTTTCATATTCAAAATCCCTATTATTTCTAACACTACGAATAATTATTTTAGCATCTAATTGGTGCATTAAGTTAATCGTTAAATCTGATTCAACACTAACTACTTCTACATTTGCTAATGAAAAGGTAGCTTCACTAATCAAATCTACCTTTTCATCAGCTGTAAACAATGACTTCTTTTTAGTATTAGTCATAACTGCGACAATAACTTTATCAAAAATTTGGCTTGATCGAACAATAATATCTAAGTGTCCATTAGTTAATGGATCGAAACTTCCCGGAAAAACTGCATTCATTTTAGTTCTCCTTTTGATAAATCGTTACCTGTGTAATTCCATAATTTTGTCTCCTAAATAGCCTGAATCCAGAAATATCATCAGGTAAGTTAGCATATTGATCTGTTTCACAAATAATTAAAGCTTGATTATTTAACAACTCGCTGCTATCTATTTTTTTTATCGTATCAATTATTTCTTGGGTCTTATAAGGTGGGTCTAAAAAAACAAGATCAAATGTTTCTTTACCTTTTAATAGTCCAATTGCTTTATCGGCATCTTGCTTATAGACCGTAAACTTATCTTCTTCCTTTGTGATAGCAATATTATCATTAATTGTTTTAATTGCTTGATACTGTCTATCAATTAGAAAAGCATGCGAGATTCCTCTAGAAACAGCTTCGATACTTAACCCTCCGCTACCTGCAAATAAATCTAACGATTTACCGCCATCAAAATAAGGACCAATAATATTAAACACTGATTCCTTAACTTTATCCGTTGTAGGTCTTGTTGCCATACCCGGAACTGCTTTTAATTTTCTTCCGCCATATTCACCTGAAATTATTCTCATATACTTTACTCACTTTTATTTTTAAATTTTTCTTGATCTTCATCTGTTAATTTAAATGCTTTTTCACCCATTCGAGACCCAAAGTCCATATCAATATCAGGGCGATGCGATACTTCTGTCTTTTTAACAAATTTTAAATTTTGAATTTTCTTAATCGTCTCGGGTAGGTCTTCTTGATTCATATAAATGACAACATATTTCATTTTTTTTGAAATATATTGAATAATACCGAATCGTTTCAACTGCTTAATTTGCTTCATATGGTATAAAAACACAATGACACCTTGTCTTTTTTGTATAACTAACTTAGTCCCATTTTCTTCGTCAAGCATTTGATTATGACCCCCTTTTTATTTATTATTTAGTAATTCCTTTTTTCTTAAAGCTGATATATTTAAAACTAAGCCTACACAGAAACTCAAGATAAGCATACTTGATCCGCCATAACTAAGAAATGGAAATGTTACACCTGTTATTGGTAAAACACCTGATATACCACCAACATTAAATACAGTCTGCACTGTCATAAACGTCGCAATTCCATAACAACAAAGTGAATGGAAAGTTTCTTTACTTTTAGAACCAATAAAGATAATTCGTCCAATCATACTGAAAAGTAATATTAAAATAAAAAATACCATCAATAATCCAAGTTCTTCACCTGTAATTGCTAATATAAAATCAGTATACGGTTCTGGTAGATAGCCTCGTTTTTGGATGCTATTTCCTAGTCCTGCACCAAAAATACCACCATTACTTAATGCATAATATGAATTTACCAGCTGTTGTCCAGTTGATTGCTGATATTTAAACGGATCATTGAATCCACTAAATCTTTTAGCCATATATGCTAATGGACCACCAGAATCTGGAGAAACAGATTTTAATTTTGATAATAATATCATTAAAGTACCCATGCCACCAACAGAAATTAAAGAAGTTATTCCAATTGAATACCCACTAGCCAAAATAATGATTAATACTGCACTAAAATTAATAATAAACCCACCCACATCTGGTTCAACCAAAATTAAAATGAGTGGTAAGGCTACTGCAATCGCATAGATAAAACGACGTTTATTTCTACCCTCATAACTTAATTCTTTATTTTCACGGAATGCAACTTGTTGCGCCATAAACAAGACTAAAAAAATCTTGCTGATTTCTGCGGGCTGAATGTTAAAAGAGCCAAAGTTAATCCATCCTGCTGCACCATTAACTGTTTTACCGCTAAGTACTACGTATAAAAGTAGCAGAATGGACACTGCACCAAATAATATTATAAATCCAGAACTTTTAAAAAAATTAACCTTCATTGAATATATAAGGAAAGCAACTAGCAATCCTAAAATGGCAAAAAGCAATTGTTTTTTTAAATATGTCGTTGGATCGCCACCCGCCATTTGAACCTTATATGAACTAGCAGAATAAACCATGACCACACCAATTCCGGATAATATGATATACGGTATAAAAATAAAATAATCAAGATATTGTAATTTTTGTGTTATTCTTTTTAAAATTTGCATTTTTAATCCAACTTATTTCTTCATTTTTTCAAATTTAGTACTAAAGTGTCTATTCGAAGTTACTTCAAGATTCTTTATCTGCTTCTTTTCAGTTTTTTCTTCAAACAGAGCACACTCCAACACAAAATCTACTTCACGAGAAAAACGAACAATTAAGTATCAACTACTTCTTAAAATGTAACATAACCAAGCTAGTAAAATGTATTTCGCTGTTTCCAGATAAATTTATTTATTTTATCTACATTTTCTTGCAAAGTGACCATCACATTTTCTTTAGAAATGTTGTTTTTCATCGATTTTATTCTCTCGTGACTCCTAATAGTATACCATATTACTATTTATCATGATTAAAAAAAAGAGTTGAAAATGAACTTAATCATTTTCAACTCTTTTTAAATTAACCTTTTTTTGAATCTGTTTTATGTTGTTTTTGAGCTTTTTCACGCATATTTGTATCTAAGATACGTTTACGTAAGCGTAAATTATTTGGTGTGATTTCTAATAATTCATCCGTGTTCAAGAATTCCAATGATTCTTCAAGAGTAAGAATAGTTGGTTTCTTGATTGAGGCTGTTTGATCTTTATTAGAAGAACGAACATTACTCATAGCTTTTCCTTTAGTAATATTTACAGAAATATCACGTTCACGGCTACTTTGTCCAACAACCATTCCTTCATAAATATCAGTAGTAGGTGTTACATAAATTGTTCCACGTTCTTCAATACTCATAATTGAATATGTTGTAGCTTTTCCTGAATTAATAGAAACTAATGCGCCATTACGACGACCAGGTTCCCAGTTACGGATAACTGGTTTGTATTCAGAGAAAGTATGATTTAAGATACCGTATCCACGAGTCATTGAAAGGAATTGTGAATCATATCCAATTAAACCACGAGTAGGAGCTGAGAAAGTTAAACGAGTTTGGCCGTTATTACCGGTCTCCATGTTAATCATTTCACCCTTACGTTGAGCCATTGTATCAATAACACCACCAGAATATTCATCAGGTGTATCGATTTGGACGCTTTCAAATGGTTCTTGCATCTTGCCTTCGAATTCACGGTAGATAACTTCTGGACGTGAAACTTGAATTTCATAGTCTTCGCGACGTAAAGTTTCAATTAAGATTGATAAATGTAATTCTCCACGACCTGAAACAACCCAAGCATCTGGAGAATCTGTATCTTCAATTTTCAATGAAACATCAGTATGCAATTGTAATTTAAGACGATCTTCCATCTTTCGAGCAGTAATGTTTTTACCATCTTGTCCAACAAATGGTGAATCATTCGTTCTGAATGTCATTTGTAGTGTAGGTGGATCAATACGCATTAATGGTAATGCTTCTTGATGATCACTTGGTGTTACAGTTTCACCAACGAAGATGTCATCCATCCCTGAAACTGCAATTAAATCACCGGCTTTAGCTTCATTAATTTCAACACGATCTAAACCGAAGAAACCAAAAAGTTTTGAAACACGGAAGTTTTGAACTGAGCCGTCAAGTTTAATAACAGAAACTTGATCACCAACAGCAATTTTTCCACGGAACACACGACCAATACCAACACGACCAACATATTCATTATAATCCAACATTGAAACTTGGAATTGTAATGGTTCGTCACTGTTATCAACTGGTGCAGGAATTGTATTTATAATTGTTTCAAAAACGTCATCCATAGAATGTTTTTGAGTTTCGATATCTGGATCCATACTTGATGTACCATTGTATGCACTAGCATAAATAACAGGGAAATCAAGTTGTGCTTCATCAGCACCTAATTCAATAAACAAATCAAGAACTTCATCAACAACTTCTTGTGGACGAGCACCCATACGATCAATTTTGTTAATAACAACGATTGGTACTAATTGTTGTTCTAAAGCTTTTTTCAAAACAAAACGTGTTTGAGGCATTGTTCCTTCAAAAGCATCAACGACAAGTAAAACACCATCAACCATTTTCATGATACGTTCTACTTCACCACCGAAATCGGCATGTCCAGGTGTATCTAAAATGTTAATTTGTTTGTCGCCAACTCTAACAGCAGTATTTTTTGATAAAATTGTAATACCACGTTCTTTTTCAATATCATTTGTATCCATGGCACGGTCACTAATTTCTGAATGGCCATCCAATGTATCTGATTGTTTTAATAATTCATTAACTAATGTCGTCTTACCGTGATCGACATGGGCGATAATCGCAATGTTACGAATGTCATCTCTTGTTTTCAAGTTTGTTCTTCCTTTCGTTGGAGCCTTAATATTTTTACGAATAATAACTACAGTTCACTATTATAGCAGACAATTAACACACTTACTAAAAGTTTTCATACTTTTTCATAAATAAATCGCATAAAAAAACTGCGACTTGTTAGTCACAGCCACAACGCGATTCTACTAAAAACTATTTAGTAGTTTTAAAATGTCCTCTTGTGCGTTTTCCGTTGCTATTAATACATCTGCTGATTGTAACATATCGAGCTCTAACCCGTCAATTGTTTTCACGGTGATACCAAGAGTTTCCGCCAATATTTTACCGGCTGCAAAATCCCATGGTTTTAAGTGAGAAACATAACCAATTTCTTGTCCACGTAATATGTGAACAAACTCAATACCGGCACTTCCATAAACCCTAGCACCTGAACTATGTTGAACAATTGATTGTAAATGCTTATAGTCCATCATTAACATAGGTGAGCTACAACCTAGCAAGCCATCCTTAAGTGCTATATTTTCAGGCTTTTCAAGTTTTTTATCGTTGGCAAAGACGCCCCTATCTGGCCCACCAGAATATAAAACATTATTCATTACATCCATAATGAATCCCAATTTTCCAATACCGTTTTCATAAATACCAATCATAATCGCGAAATGATCTTTCTGTTTGACAAAATTCATTGTGCCATCAATTGGATCAACAATCCAAACAGTACCATCTAAATTTGTTACATCATCCCCAAAACCTTCTTCACCTAAAATTTTGGCTTTCGGATCAAAGGTACGAATTTTGTTTACTAAAAATTTTTCAGTCTGTTTATCCATATTAGTTACAAGATCAACTCGACTACTTTTTGTTTCAACAGACAATGGATTTCCAAATGCATGAATAATATTTTCACGTGCCTCTGTCAGCCAACTTTTAACCTGATAATTAACCTCATCAATATTCAAATCATAACCTCCCTATTGGTTAATTTTAATAACGTCCCTTGTACTCTCTCTTGCAAATTTCATTGTACGATAAATACTAAAACCTGATTCATCTTCGTACGATCTGCCTATTTGTTTTTCCTCCATTTTGGAAGGAACAATTTTTTTAAACTCACGATAATTATAAAGCAATTCTTCTCGATCAATACCTGTAGAATTTGCTAATTCTATTGCTTTATAGAATTCACTGACAGAGATAATTTCTTCAGTAGTCCAATGTGCTTCTAATGGGTAATCAATTTTATTATTCATAATTTAGTGTGTTAAACTCCCTTTATTTTTACTTTATTTAATTATTGAATTAATTTTCAACTAATACTTTCAATATACTTGAAAGTAATTACTATGTTTCATTTTACAGCAATCCATTAAAAACTAAAAGAAATGAAACATAACTATTAATTTTCAAATGGCCTACAGATATGATTATTTTATGCTACAATGTACCGTAGAATATTAATTTGGAGGTACTATTTTGATTAAAATAACAATGAAAAATATCATTCGTGAAGGTAATCCAATTTTACGAAATCGTTCAAGCGAAATGACTTTTCCGCTTTCAGATGATGATAAACAACTCGCACATGATTTAATGGAATTTTTAGAGAATAGTCAAAATGAAGAAATAGCTGAAAAATATCATCTACGCGCAGGTGTTGGCTTAGCAGCTCCGCAATTAGCAATTTCTAAACGAATGACTGCTGTCTTAATCCCTGGCCCAGAAGGTGAAGAGCCCACACTTAAACAAGTGTTAATTAATCCTACTATTTTAAGTCAGTCAGTTCAAGTTGCTGCACTTTCAGAAGGTGAAGGTTGCTTATCAGTTGATAGAGATGTCCCTGGATATGTGCCAAGAGCTGATCGGATTACACTTCGTTACTTTGATATCGAAGGTACACAACATAAAATCCGCTTGAAAAATTATGAAGCAATTGTAGTCCAACATGAAATTGATCATTTAAATGGTATATTATTCTTTGATCATATTAATACTGACAAACCATTTGCTATACCGAACGATGCTATTATGCTTGAATAAATAACTAAAGAGTTTCTCCAATAATTAATTTATTGAAGAAACTCTTTTTATTTCACTTTAAACATACTGTTTGAACTATACCTTTTTTAAATCTTTAGTATACATAATTGTCTCAACATTAACCAAATGTGCTACCTCTAAATGTAAAATACCGTCTAAATACCAAAGATCTGTTACTTCAAATGCCGATTTTGCTTCGACACTTTTTTTAACCAGGTTCATCATTTCAAATTCTTCAAATAAATTGAAAAAAATGTTTCTTATTTTCCCGATATTCTCTTCTGAAGGAGACTTCATCTGAAATTGATACTCAAATACCATGACCCTCTTACCCCAAACCTTTGAAACAATTTCTGTAACCCTTAGTATTTCAGAATTAATACCATATTCATTACCATGTAGTCTATTTAAAGCAAATTCAACCGCATTATCTGTAATAAGTTTGCTTTTATTTTTAAGAATAGTAATCTGTCTATTTCTTTTCAGACGGTTATAATTTAAAATTATGATGATCATTAAAACCACTACAGTCACTATTTTAACTACCAACCACATTTATAAAACACCACTCTTCCTTATACGATAACTTTTCATAATTATAACATGTCTGTTAAATTTTATCCTTTATAAGTCTATTCAAATCGGTCTATTCTATACTTAAATAATAATATATGATAAAATATAAATTATATGTTGTGCAGACAACCCCCAGTTCGGTTTCTAATTTCCATTTCAAATCATTTTAACCAAAATGATATCAATTTAATTTAAAGGAGTTTTACAAATGATTTTTAAAGTTTATTATCAAGAAACACAAGATAGAAATCCACAAAGAGAAGAAACAAAATCACTTTTCCTTGAAGCAAGTTCTGAAATTGAAGCTCAAAGTATTGTTGGTCACCAAACAACACATAACATTGAATTCATTGAAACATTATCAGATAAAGCTTTAGCATATGAAAAGGAAAACCCTACATTTAAAATGACGGAGTTTTCTGAATGAAAAAGATAAATGTTAAAAATAACGAGACTGGTGTTTTTGCAGTCGGCGGATTAGGTGAAATTGGTAAAAATATGTACGGCATCCAGTTTCAAGATGAAATTATCGTCGTCGATGCAGGAATCAAGTTTCCGGAAGATGAGTTATTAGGAATTGATTACGTTATTCCTGATTTTCAATACTTAGTTGCCAATCAACAAAAAATTAAAGCATTAGTTATCACCCATGGTCATGAAGATCATATTGGTGGTATTCCCTATTTATTAAAACAAATTAATGTCCCAATTTATGCTGGACCATTGGCTTCAGCATTAATCAAAGGAAAATTAGAAGAACACGGGTTACTTGCCACAACAGAAATGCATGAAATTGAAGAAGATACTGTTCTTAAATTCAGAAAAACGAGTGTGTCGTTCTTTAGAACAACTCATTCAATTCCTGATACTTTAGGTGTCGCAATCAAAACGCCATCTGGTAACATTGTAGTCACTGGGGACTACAAATTTGATCTAACACCTGTTACTAATCAGCCGCCCAACCTTCAAAGAATGGCTCAACTTGGTGCTGATGGTGTACTTTGTCTACTATCTGATAGTACAAATGCAGAAATTCCTAATTTTACAAAATCAGAAAGATTCGTTGGTAAATCAATTCGACGAATTTTTGAAAAAGGTGAAGGCCGCATTATCTTTGCTACTTTTGCTTCAAATATTTCCCGAGTACAACAAGCTGCTGAAGCTGCTGTTGCCAAAGGCCGTAAAATCGCTGTCTTTGGACGTAGTATGGAGGCAGCAATTGTTAACGGACGTGAATTAGGATACTTAAATATTCCAGATGATGCCTTAATTGATGCACGTGATATTAATTCATTACCCGCAAATGAAATTTTAATTTTATGTACGGGATCACAAGGTGAACCAATGGCAGCTCTTAGCCGTATCGCTAATGGGACTCATCGTCAGGTTTCTATTCAACCTGGTGATACTGTTGTTTTCTCAAGTTCTCCAATTCCTGGTAACACAATCAGTGTAAACCACGTTATTAATGAACTTTCAGAAGCTGGAGCAACTGTTGTCCATGGTAAAGTAAATAATATTCATACTTCTGGTCATGGTGGCCAAGAAGAACAAAAATTAATGCTCAGTTTGATGAAACCTAAGTATTTCGTCCCTGTCCATGGTGAATATAGAATGCTTAAAATTCATACTGGATTAGCTGAACAAATTGGCGTTCCAAGAGAGAATAGCTTTATTATGGAAAATGGTGATGTCTTAGCTCTAACTAGTGATTCTGCTCGAATTGCTGGTCATTTTGAAGCTGATGATATTTATGTCGATGGTTCAGGAATTGGTGATATCGGTAGCGCTGTCCTAAATGATCGACAAGTCCTTTCTGAAGAAGGCCTTGTTGTTGTCGTTGCAACGATTGACATGAAAAAACATGAAATTCAAGCAGGACCAGATTTATTATCTCGTGGATTTGTCTATATGCGCGAATCAGGAGAATTAATTAATCAAGGTCGTCGTCGCTTATTCCGTGTCATGAGTCGCTTATTAAAAAATGATAAAATTACAGAAGCCATGATTAATGATGCAATCGTTGATGACTTACAAAAATTCTTATATGAACAAACTGAACGTAAACCAATGATTTTACCAATGTTAGTTATCGTTTAACAAAAATAGCTCAATATTCTAATTAGAATATTGAGCTATTTTTATATAATCAAAATTTATCTTTAAATCCTTTTAAATTTTAGTTATAATTATTAGTATTAATTAAGGAGGGAAGTTCATGAATCAATATTTCATTATCGTTAATGAGTCTGCTGGAAGTGGTCGTGCTAAACAAATTTGGCAATCTATTGAAAAAAAATTAATTTCTCAAAATGTCTATTTTAAGGCCCATCTGACAGACTATATTGGTCATGCTTCCCTTCTAACGGAAAATTACGCCAGACATTATCACCCCATCGAAACAGACAATAATCAAATTATACTAGTTATTGGCGGCGACGGTACTTTAAATGAATGTATCAATGGTGTTAAAAATGCGAACACATTTGATATCCCAATTGCCTATATTCCTGCAGGATCAGGAAATGATTTTGCTCGAGGTGTCGGTATCCCCAAATCTCCACTTGTAGCTCTTGAACAAGTATTAAACACAACTTCACCTAAACTATTAAACTTAGGTGTCATGCACGAATTATCACGGCATGAAAAAAAATACTTTATAAATAATGTTGGCGTAGGTTTCGATGCGCAAATAGTAAGTATCGCAAATCAATCAAGTTCAAAGAAACTATTGAATAAACTTCATCTAGGATCGCTTACTTACTTAAGCGCCCTATTAGGAACTTTATCAAGACAAGCTGCATTTCCCATAACTGTCCGGGTGAATGGCCATCAAGAATTTTATCAAAATGCCTTTCTTGTAACAACATCAAATCATCCCTACTTTGGTGGCGGTGTTCCAATTTTACCAATGGCAGATCCGACAAAAAATAATTTAGACTTAATTATCATTGAAAAACCTAGTGCACTAAAATTAATCTATCTAGCCATTTTACTGAAATCTGGTAAACATATTAACCAAAAAGGTGTTCACCATTTTACATCAGATAAAATTAAACTTTCCGTTGACTCTTTAGAGTACGGTCAAATGGATGGTGAAGACCTAGGAACCCGTTTCTTTGAAATTGAGTATAGCGTCTTATCATACCCATTTTGGATTAACTAAAAAGCCTATATATCTCATTTAATTGAGATATATAGGCTTTTTCTATGGTCGGCTATTCTCCATTCCAATCATTGGATCAATTGAACCATCCATAATATTGTCGTTAGTTAAAATAAATTTTTCAATTAAAGTTGGAACAGGCGGAGCTATTTTAATAGATTTTTTAGCTAGTTGGCTCTCTTTAATCGAATCATCAACTTTTTTAATATCACCATCAAAAATCTGTTCAATTCGTAATAATAACGTTGTTTTTCTATTGGCTGATTCATTCTCAACACATTCTTCAAATGATTTTTCTTCGCCAAGCAAAATCAATAACTGGCTAGCACGGGTAATTGCGGTATACAGTAAATTACGTTTAAGCATTCGCTTATACTGCGAAACCATTGGCAAAATAACCATTTTAAACTCACTACCTTGAGACTTATGAATAGATGTGCAATATGCCAAAGTTATTTTTTGCCATTCATTTCGCCTGTAAGTCACTTCTGTTTGATCAAAAGCAATAACTAGTTCGTCTACCTTATCTTCGCTATCTTTGGCCAATGTAATTCCTACAATCTTACCTATATCTCCATTAAAAACATTATTTTCAGGACTATTAACAAGATGTAACACCTTGTCACCAATTCTAAATTTTTGATCTCTAAAAAGTACTTCTTTTTGTCTACTATTTTCAAGTGGATTCATAATATTTTGTAACATTTCATTTAAACGATTAATTCCCGCCGCACCTCGATACATTGGTGCCAGAACTTGAATATCACTTGAAGTGAACCCTTTATTCTTAGCTCGTTCAACAACCTGTTTAATAATTGATTCAACTTGAAATTCACGACTCGCGAAAAATGAACGATCCTTTTGATTCTGTGTAAAATCAGCAGGTAATTCACCTTTTTTTATTGAATGTGCGAGTGAAATTATTGATGACCCATCACCTTGACGATAGATATCCGTTAATTCTTTTCGCTCAAGATAGTCACTTTTCAATAAATCATAAAATGTTTGCCCAGGACCAACAGAAGGCAATTGATCTTTATCACCTACAAAAATGACTTTCATATCTGTAGGTATTGCATTCATTAATGTATTCAATAAATACGTATCAACCATCGACATTTCATCGATAATTAATAAGCCACCTTCTAAATCTTTCGTTTCAACATCATTATTCGATTCTCTTCCAGTTAGTCCTAAGAGTCTATGGATTGTACTGGCAGGTAATCCAGTCGTTTCAGTCATTCTTTTTGCTGCTCGCCCAGTAGGTGCAGCTAAAAGAATAGGAAATGTTTGTCCTTCTCCATAACTACTAAGATCGAGCGAAAAGTCATTTAATTCCGCAAATAACTCCACGATACCATTAATAACGGTTGTTTTACCCGTTCCTGGGCCACCTGTTAATAAAAATATCTGTGAATTCATAGCCGCCCTAATGGCATTAATCTGTGACTCACCATAATTCATATCAAGTTTTTTTTCAATCTTACGAATTGCTTTATCAATATCTTTTTCTGCTAACTTACCTTTTTCTTGCCCCGATGAAAGTAATCTTTTTAAATGTTCAGCAATTTGGTATTCTGCATGATACAGATTTTTTAAATAAATACGCTGTTCATCACCGACAACGAGTCCTGATTTAGCTAAATTAATGAGTTCTTTTGAGATTGCCTCAGGGTTTATTCTGACTCTTCGACTACTCTCTAATAATCGTAAAGATGCTTCCAACAACGGCTCTGCAGTCGCATAGGTATCGCCATCTTGTTGACATAAATCATTGATACTTTGCAAAATACCTGCTTGTATTCGACCTGAAGAATCAGCTGCAAATCCTAATTCTCCAGCAATTTGATCTGCCTTTTTAAAGCCAATATTTTCAATATCATTTACTAGTTGATATGGATTTTCTTGAATAATTTCAAGGGTTTTTTCTTTATAAGTTTGATAAATAGTTGCGGCTAATTGACTACCAAATCCAAAACCATTTAATCCAATAATAATTTGTTCCATCCCATTATTTACTCGAACAGTCTCTAATATTGTTGTTTTCTGCTTGTTTGATAATTCTAATGAATCAAGTACAGTATCATCTGCTAATATTTTATCAATTGTTTTCGTTCCTAACTTTTCAACAATTGATTCCGCAGTCTTTTTCCCAATCCCTTTAAATTCTGAGCCAGATAGATAGGTAATAAGCCCCATTTTTGAAGTAGGTGTTTCATTTTGATAATTACTCGTTTGAAATTGTTTCCCATATTTGGGATGCTCAACTTGTTGACCATAGAAGCGGTACGTAGATTCCTCTTTAATGTCAGCAAAATTACCAGTAACAACAACCTCATCTTCAGGCCATTCCAAATTACTTTCAATACTGTGAATTAGAATCACTTTATAAAAACTATCTTGGCTTTGAAAAAATATGGTTGCAACCTTACCAACCAAGTAAGCTTGTGTTTCATCACTTTGAGGATCATCATTAAATAAATTTAGTTTCTGAACAACCATTATTTCACATCCTCTTTATTTATCACGTAATTTTATAAACGATTCTATTTCACTTAATCTTTGTTTTTGTGCCTCAAAATAGGCCTGATTGGCTATTTTTGAACGATCAAAATAAGTATTGAATTCAATTCCTAAAACCATATTAGCTAAGCCTCGTTGAAAATTAGCCTTTGCATTATTTTCATCTATTTTAAGAACTAAGTCATAATATTTACCAGCATTTTCAAACTGACCCAATGCTAAGAAAATATCGCCAATTAATTCGTTGGCGTCCATATTTTTAGGATTTATTTCTTGAGCCGTAATCGCAAATACTAATGCTTGTTGATACAGCTCTTGAGCCATATATGATTGTGCTAACATTAAAAAAGCTGTTTCTTTCAACTTTTGATTAGTTACTTTTTGAAATGATTGAATTGCTTCAGAATACAGTTCTGCCTCGTAAAACACGTTACCAAGACCATATTGTAATAAATCAACTTGTTCATTTTTCTCATCAAAATATCCAATAGCTTTTTTATACAGTTCTTCCGCCTGAGGGTAGTCTTTTACTTTTGTTAAATAACTACCTAATTCATAATAAGCCGTTTGATTATTAGGTTCTTTTTCAACCTTTTCAACTAATTGATGAATAATATGTTTTGATTCTGCTTCTTTTTCTTCTCTCTTACCCATTATTACTCCTTAAACGACATCACTTTCATCGCGTATTCTATCCAAATAACTAGTATCATTCCATTTAACTAATTTAAATTCGGTTCCATTTTGTGTTTCCAAAATAGTCGTACTAGTATTCGATAAGCCACCTTGTTTACGGAAGTCTTTCAGCGGTACTCCTAATAAATCGTGAATCAAGGCACCAAGCGCCGCACCATGACTAACAATGATAATATTTGCATCTATTTTATTTTGGTCAACAATTTTTTTAATTGTTGGAACCATCCGCTTTAATAAAGCTTGAAATGTTTCGCCATTAATATTTTTAGGATCATATTTATCGGGATGATTACGGAAGGCATCGAGTTCCTCAGGATACTGAACAGCCACATCTGTAAACTTCATGCCTTCCATTTTCCCTAAATGAAATTCTTCTAAGTTATCATTCAAAATAACATCCAAATTTTGGTTTAGGCCTGTATTAATTAAATTTGCTGTGTCCTTTGCACGCTTAATAGGACTTGAATAAATAGCATCAAATTTTATTGATTTAAGTGCTTTGATTAATTGTTGTATTTCTATGTAACTTTGTTCAAGTAAGGGTGAATCTCCATTCGCACCTTGGTATCGTCCCTCAAGATTCCATTCTGTTTTGCCATGTCGAATAAAATATATATTAGTCATCAGTCAATAAGACCCCTTCGTTTTTTCATCTCTATTATATTATGCCACAAATATAAAAAGGCACAAACAAAATATTTGTTTGTGCCTTAACTATTATAAATTCAATTTAAACATATTGTAATTGTTTTGATCCCTCAGTTGACTTTTTAAATGCAGCGTCAATGATACCACTACCTAAGCATTCTGCGCCATCGTAAAAGACAACAGCCTGTCCAGGTGTAATAGCACGTACTGGTGCATCAAATTCAACTGTAGCTTCTGTACGGTCATCATTTAAATGAACCGTCACACCAACATCAGTTTGACGGTATCTAAACTTAGCAGTGATATGGAAATCATTGCCAAAGCGATCGATTGGTGCCATAAAACTTAACTCTGATGCTTCAAGATAATCGGCATAAAGTAAATCATTATGGTAACCTTGTCCAACAATCAATGTATTTGTTGCTAAATCTTTACCTACAACGAACCAAGGATCGTTACCTTCACCCGTACCACCAATACCAAGACCTTTACGTTGACCAATTGTATAATTCATAAGACCATAATGCTCGCCCATTTTTACACCGTCAACAGTCATCATATTACCCGTTTGTGCTGGTAAATATTCACCAAGGAACTTTGTAAAGTTTCTTTCGCCGATAAAACAAATACCTGTTGAATCTTTTTTCTTAGCAGTTGAAAGTCCAGCTTCTTCAGCAATTCTTCTAACTTCTGGTTTTTCAATGTTTCCAATTGGGAACATAACTTTTTGAATTTGTTTTTGTGATAATTGACTCAAGAAATAAGTCTGATCTTTGTTACTATCATCCCCACGTAACATATGCATAATACCGTCAGCATCTTGCTCAACTTGTGCATAATGTCCCATTGCGATGTAATCAGCATCAAGTTCCATAGCATAATCGAAAAATGCTTTAAACTTAATTTCTTTATTACACATCACATCTGGATTTGGTGTCCGACCCTTTTTATATTCATCCAAGAAATATGTGAATACGCGATCCCAATATTCTTTTTCAAAATTAACGGAATAATAAGGAATTCCAATTTTGTTTGCTACTTTAGCAACATCTTTGTAATCTTCTGTTGCAGTACAAACACCCATTTCGTCCGTATCGTCCCAGTTTTTCATGAAGACACCAACTACATCATAACCTTGTTGCTTTAATAAATAAGCAACAACTGATGAATCGACGCCACCACTCATCCCAACAACGACACGAGTTTTACTATTATCTGGCATACTATCACCATCATTTCAATTAGATTCTGAAAAAATCTACGATTTGAAGGTCGCACTATTTCAGTAAGTACTATTATACCAATAATATATACTAATACAACCCTAGTGTGTCATAATTTACTTTACTTAGTTTATACGATCATCAAATCCACTTATTTTAATAGATTCTATTCGTGATACCACTTGATTGGTACCATTAAGCATAGGCCCTTTAATAATACTTTCGCCTTTTTGTAAATTAGATAAAAGATATTGATATTGTTGATTACTGTCTTTATCTAAAGATAGCGTGTTCGCAATAAGTTTAACTTGGTCTTCCAATGGTAAAAAATTAACTTGCTCAGATGCATTATAGACACTACTGATATCACCCTTAATAGCTGATATAGATTGAGTTGCAAAAATTCCTGACCAACCGAATTTTCTTCCTTCTTTTAAAATTTTAACAGTTGGAGAGTTATCTTTAAAATTTAAATTTTGTATTTCATCAAGTACCACTGGAATTGGATTTTCTTCTGTATTTCCAATACTTTGAAGATAATTAAACAAATCCCAAAGTACAAATTCAGTAATAACTTTTTGTATATCATGTTGAAATCCTTTTAATTGAAAAATATGAATAGTTCCATCTTTATTTAAATATGACTCCCAGTTTTTGGAATCTTTAGTATAAGTGAAAGGATTTGAACTCAATAACATATCTAGTCTACCTACTATTTTTAACCCATCCTTGAATTCATCTTCGTCACTTAATATATTTTTTAAATGTAAAAAGGTAAATGATTTACCGTTTCTTGCATAACCATCACTTATTGCAGTTTTCAATGAATACCTTTGCTGAGTGCCTAACTCAAAAACGTTATCTAACATTTGAGATACTCGGTCTGCCATATCATTTACATCTTCAGTAATAAAGGTTCCACCACCATAATCTATTTCTTGAAGATTAAATGGATTTATAGGTAATTTATCCCCCGCTTTAACTAAGTGAAATTGAATTTTATTATCATGTCTCATTTTGCTAACAAAATTTTTATCCAATTGATTTTCCAAAAATCCATCAGTATAATCAACTACCAAACTATTAATATTTTTATTAGCCAACTCATACAGTAATGTTTGAACAAAGTAAGTCTTCCCCTGCCCAGACTTACCCGTAATAATCATGTGCCTATTTGAAAGCCCTGGATTTCCATACTCCCAATAAGCTTCATCAACACTACCTTTTTTAACGCCTAATTTAATTCTAGTTTTTTCAGAAAATGTATTTTCAGGATATTCTATTTCAAAATCAGAAAGTTCATTTATATTCGAATATTGACTTTGACTTTCATTTATACTATTTATAGATTTAATTTCGTTGTTATCTTCAAAATTTTTTTTATCCTTATTTTCACAATATTCATAAGCTGACTCTGTATCTAATTCTTTGTTTATAATAATATTTTTTCCTTTATCAGTATCGATAGTTTCTTGATAACTATCATCATGCAAAATATTTTTTAAAAGGCTTTCTTCCGGAAATCCCAATTTTCCACTTTTAATTTCTGAGATGATTTCATTTAATCCCTTACTTGCATAAATGTATGCGTCACCCTCAGGAAGTTTAATTTCAGTTATATTCTTACCGCCTAATTCCTTTCTAAGAATTCTCCGACTATCATTTCTATCACCAAATGAAACAATGAAAGCCTTGCCATAATATTCGTTTAATTCATTTGAAATTATAAAATCATTATTCAATAACTTATCATCATTATCTTGAATTTTTTTATATAGTTCTGCATTTATTAACTTGTTATTAAACATTTTTTTTAGATTAGCTAAATATATTGTCATAAAAAAATTACGGTAATATTCGGATTTAAATTTATTTTCATCCCTCAGCGCCTCATTTATTGTTTCTGCCGTATTAACCGCCTGCAACGTTGCCTTAGATATAACATCCGAATGGTTCTGTCCAACTTTAACTTCGACAGGAAACAAATGAATTTTTAAATTTTCTCCTACTTCAACACCCATGAATAACAGATCATCACTTGTAGCTCCTGTCATTCCTAGATTTTTTGCTGTAAATAATCCTTCTTTTTGGCTCATGCCAACCATTCCAGAAACTCTTAATATCTCTTCTAGCGATATGGGCACCCAAATAATATTCTCAGTTTCTAAAATACCCATTAATTCTTTATACGCCGAAATAATACTTAACTTTTCCCTCACTATATTGTGATTCGTTTTATCTCCGATAATTTTTAGAAGCCATTCTCCATTAATAATGTTAAATGATTTAATAATATTTAAACTTGTTTCTTTATTTTTAATTATAGTTTTGTCATATCTTTCTATCTTATCATTGATAATTAAACTATATTGTTCAATTTGGTTTGTAAAAGTTATTGACTCATAATTTGAAGTGTTACTTTGATCTGTATAATGAATAATATATAAATCATTACGTTCCGAAAAATAATCCAAACTGATATCTGGATCCAATAACGTTACCCAATTACTATTTTCCATAATATTCGTTAATATATCATCAAAATGACCATCTTCACTTTCAAAACTTGGAATGTTATTTACATTCGTAATTCCTGCTTGATAAACATTTGTTTCCGCATTGTTGGCTACACTAAATGCATTCCAATCATACATAAATTTGATCAATGGCCGATGTAAATATTTTGAATCCATATTTACACCGAATCCTTGTATAAACATTTTTTTATCAAGACTATATTTTTTACCACTTATTAGACCGCCTAAAGTATAATTCATTTCCAGCTTATCTGATTTAAAACTATTGGCATTACTCTCGACATCCATCTTATAAAATGAAACATGACTATATGGTTGTCTAACAAAATTATGATAAATATTAATCCGCGATTTTAATACTTTAATTACGTCTTCATTAGCATAATCATTAATTTTATCTCCCATAAATTTTTCAGAAAATAAATTTTCAAAATCAGCTGCCGTTATAATTTGATTAAATTGGTCATATATTGGATTAAGAATTTTTTTATCGTTATTTATATATAAATTAACAGGATGCATATTTTCTAATTTAAACCCTTGTTTAGTATTTTGAAGCTGTTTTAACATAAAATCAATCGTACTCTTTAATATTGTTTTATCATCGTTAATATTATGCATTGAAGCATTTAATGCATAATCAGAACTTACTTCAAAAAGATAATGAAAATGCTTATAAAAATCTAACATTCTAGAAGTAATAATATTTCTAGAAATCGCTGATATTTTTGATTTTTTAAATTCATTAAAGAATAACCATCTAGGCGAACTATCATCAAAATTTGATTTTAATAGTCCCCCATTTTTTGATATATATGGAACTAATCCACTTGGATTTAACGTTCGAATAAAATTTTCAGGTATAGATTGAAATTCTGTCCTTTTTAATAACTCTAGTTGATATTTAATCAATACTGGATGTAAAGGTGTATAAGCTATTTCCCCATCGATTTCTACTGTACCCATTTTATATAAATCTTTTAATTCCAATGTAAGTCTTTCTTCGGAGATTTGATTAATTACTTCATCAAAATCATCACAATATTTATTAAGAGCTTTCAATAATTCTTGATCAAAATAACTTAAACTTAAAATAGTATTTCTTTCTTTTAATAGCTTACAAATAAGAATATAGTCTATTCTTATTTGTTCAGGTATCTGAACTTCAATACTAGTGACAATTGAATCATCTATTTTTGCATACAATATTTGTTGTTTAATAATATCTACTTCATAATTCAACAACTTCTTATTTTCACTAAAGACATAATATTTTTCTGTACCATTAATTATTTTAGCCCCATCAAAAATTAAACTTTCATTAGCCTTACGCCTATTTTTTTCTATAAACAAACCACTTCTGGGAACCGGCTTCTGACTATTATCTAAAATTGAAAATGGTATTTCAATGCCTTCATTAACTAGCTTAAATTCATTCTCACTTTCATCTGAATCAATATTTTCAAAATTAATATTTACACCCACTTCATCTGAAATAGGAATTACATTATATTTAATCTGATCATAATCAACCTCATCAATAAAATCTGTACCACCAATTATATAATTTTTTTCGTATTCTAACTGAATCTCCATCTTAGATTTAGTTATTTTTACACGATAACTCGATAATATATTATTAAATATGTCTTGAGAAAATGGTAAATAAATTATTTGAAATGTATATTTCTGTGCCTTTGAATGTTCATATGAGGTCTTAATTCCATATATATCCATCACATTGAAGTCGTTTACAATAATTTTTAAATTATTACCATCTGCAGTAAATTCAGCAGATTTCCCATCAATTATATGGCTCTTACTTTTATTAATTCTTGATGCCTTCACAGAATCATCAAAAGGAAGTTTTATTATCAATTGATTATTTTCATGATTAATATTATTTTTAAATATTAAAATAAATCTGTTTTTGTACTTAACAGAATTTTTATTTTCACCATTTTCTCTACTTCGGTCATATATAATTAAATCAGGATTAACTTTATTTATTTTATCTGATTGATAAATAATTGTATCTTTTCTTAATTCTTTTAATTTTTCTTTTCCTCTTTTTATTTTTGAAAAATCGACATCCATCCAAATATCCTTTTCTTTCAACATACTCATTGATTCTAAATCTGCTTGCGTGTAGTTAACTATTTTATCTTCAACAGTATTATATTCTTGCCAACCACCAATCTTTTGAAAATCTTGCTTATTTTCTCTTAATCTTTTTTTAATATTATCAGCATCATACGTTTGTATTTGTGTATCATAAAAATAACCCATATTTTTATAGTCATCCGGAGTAATCTCTGATTTTTCTAAAATTGAAAAAATACTGGCAAAATCTAATAATGTTAAGTTCATTGAATCTTCCAAAATTATATTCTTTTTAAACTCTTCTAATACTACTTGGTTAGCGTCCGATAACCCGGACTTTTCTATTTCACTTTTTAAATCGTGTTTAATTTTATCAACAGAAAAAGGCCCATTTCCGTGACTAACATTCATGGCTCCACCCGATATACTGTCAAGAATTTCAGTACACACGATAAAAAGTGCCGTATTTCTCCATATGTCAGATTGTAAACTAACCCTATTTCTAAGTGTTACTAAAAAATCTGAGTTCATTTTATCTGTTGCTGCAACAAATAATATGTTAACACCATTTATATTTACCACTTTACCATGGAACTGCACGTCCTTTTGATCAATTACAAAATCTTCAGTAGAAATAATATCATTCATTTCAAATGCATTATAGAATCTAACAACTTCATTATTTTGATCTAAATTCAAATAATACCTGCTACCAGCACTAATATTTTGGGTTTTAAACCATTTAAATAACCGTTCGATTAAAAATTTATAATATTGGTTTGACATATTGTGCATCCCCGCTATCGCTTAATTTTTCAAGAATATTCATTTTTTCATATGTTTCTACTAATTTTCTTTTAGAAATATTATCTAATGAAATTCCTCTATTACTCATTTCGGTAATAACATCTTTAACAAGCATTTTTTCTGAACCAACTATACCCGCTGTAATCACCAATACAGTATCATCAGTCATGTTTAAAACATTTCCAAGTCTACCACGTCTTTTTACAAAATATTTTACTGCTATTGCTTCAAAAGATTTAGAAAATCTAGATTTAGTTTCGTCGGATAAATTTTTTGTTAATTTTAATTTTAAAAGTTTTATATTATCCTTTATATTATTTTCAGATGACATGCTTATATCATCCTCCAAAAACTCATTTAAAAATTCACTTAAATTATTTCTAAGTTCTATTGAATATTCAAAATTTATATCTGTTAACTGAAATAAACTATAAAATTTTTCACTAGGAACTAATAAATTTAAATAATCTAATAAATCAACGTTAACTAACAAATCAGTTGCGTTTTCTTTAACTTGAGCATAACCTCTATCATTTGTTGGTCTTGAACCTGATATTTTTTCCGTATCAAGTGCAAAAAAAATATTTTTTTTATTAAACTCATCGAAGGTTCCAATATTCATTATTATTTGACTAATTATGAAAAAATAATAGTAGCTAAAAAATGTATCAATATTTTTCATAAAAAATGTTGTATTTTTCATAAAATTGTTCAAATCATGATTAAAATAATCTAAGAATATACTTTGGTCACCAATTGAAACAAATTTTTCTTTTTTTATATTATTATTAGTTAGTTCATGTAAATTTTCTATAATAATTTTTTCATAAAGATTGTGCTCATCTTTTTTATTTATAAATTCAATCCACATATTATTTTTCTCTAGCTCAAGTGTATAATTTAAAAATGCTGCAATCTTTAATTCTCCACTTGAACTTTTTTTTTCGTTCGACTTTTTATACGCCAGCAACTTGGGAATATAAATTTCATCAAGTGCCGAATTAGAAAATAATTTTAAAAATTTATCTTTATTACCTATTTTAGATAAATCAAAATCATCACTTATATCCTTATCAAAGGATTTAGTATCCTTTGATATCTCACCTTTGTTAATGCTAATCCTTGCTAAATTACCTATAATTGGTGCAAATCCATTTTCAAATTTTGCTCTCTCTGGCTCACGGGTCATAAACGGTAATAATTGTCCTGATTTATGATGATTATTTTTTATCTTTCCTTTATCCATTTCCAAATGTTTTTTTAAATTTTCTAATTCAATAGACATTATATTTTCACCTCTGATACTTCATAATCAATCCCATTATTCTCTATTTTATATAGATATCCATCATTTATATTACCAACAATAACAGTTTCATTGTTATTAGTATTCAGTAATATGTTAAATACAAAATTGTTAAAATTCATTGCCTCTGACCGTTCAATATTAGAAATAACATATCCATTATGAATTTTTGTCAATAGCACATAATCTTCAAAATCTATTTTAACAAAATATTCAGCTTCATTACTTGTATCTTTAAAACACATATTAATTTCAAACTTGTTAATTTCAAAATCTACATAGTTTAATCTTAATGGCACTGCAACTCTAGTTTTTAAACTCAAATTATTTATAAACGCGAATCCTTTTACAGTTTGACCGTTCCACCGTAATACATTGCTTTGTATCAATTTTGCCAACTCTTTAATTTGTCTTACATTTTTTGAAAGAATACTTAGAAAAGAAAAATAATTTTCATTATCAAATAACTCATTTTGATAATCTAATAAAAATTGAACTCTAAGAAATGTGTTAACTCGAATTTTATGTCTATCCGTATCTAATTTACCAACAGATTCTATAACTTTTTGAATTGCTCTTTCATTATCTTCAATTTTATCTTCAATTTTATCAACATACTCATCATCATAGTTGTATACCTCAACATTAAATTCATCAATTTTTTTATTTGAATTTCGTGATGGATCAAGAAAATAAATAGCTTTTAATATCTCAGACTTATTTTGGCTTTCAAATAATAAATAAGGTAAATATGATGTGTAATTACTTTTAATTTCCTTTGCTGGTATAATAATATCGTGAATAAAGTTCAATACATCTCGAGTGGAGATGATTATACCATTAGAAACTTGAATTCTTATCAATAAATATTTAATTGCTTCTTGGACTTTCTTATTTAAGAACAGCTCATAATTAATATGTTCAACTTTATCATAGCCATTTTCTAAATCATTTCTGTAAGCATTATAAAATGGATTATTTTCTTCTTTTAAACATATTTTTTTAAAAATTTGATCATAATATAAGCTGTTCACACCCGTCTCATCAATTTCAAAGTTTGCATTATTAAAAAATGAAATCACTGATACTTTTTTATCTTCTATATTTTCCTGATTATTTTTTTCTATATTACTCAATGCAATTGTAATTTCACTTAATGTCGAATCTGACTTTATTTTATGAAGTAATCTCTTAACTACCCCTAAATTAATAGCAATAATAACATGTTTATAACCTTCAATTTCATTCTTATTCTTTGTGAGAATATCCATTAACGAATCAATAGATGATAAATTAGGATTAATGCTTTCCGTTGCATCATTATGTATATATACTTTATTTTTTTTAAAAATATCAAAATATTGATTATTCATGTAAGATAATAGATGCGATTTTCCATCTCCTACATTTCCTACAATAAAAGTTAAAGAACTTTTTTCTCTCTGTATTTTATTAAGAATTATCTTCTCTAACCTATGTTGTATTTCTCGTTCTACGTGCATATATTCATTAAAAGCACTAAAATCACTTGCATCAATTACAGAATCTTTTGCTTCAAATGATAATTTTTTTAACATCTGTGCCAGAGCAGATTCTGTTATATTTTTATCTTTCTTAAATACATCAAAATATTGGTGTATTTCTTCTAACTTATTTATGTCATGAGTAATTGCAACTATTCTAAGTTTTTCAAAATCAATATCTGAAATTAACTTCTTACTTCTTAATTTCAATCCCAAACTATACAAATCATCTAACGAGAATTCTACCTTAGACCCTTCAAAAGATACTTCAAATTTTTTAATCAATATTTTATATAATGATTCTGCTTTCATCAAATATAAATCCATTATTTCATCTCCTATTGAATATAGTGAATACGCTTTATTATACCTTTTCAATCTAAAAACGTACATACAAAAACATCCTTATAATACTTCATAGTTAATATACCCTTATAAAATACTATTAATAATAATAAAAAAGGTATTGTCATTTTGACAATACCTTTTTCAAAACATCCCTATCAATTAATTGACCAATCACATAATCAAATTGTTCAGTTTCAGCTTTTTTATCTTCACCATGAAATATATTAACTGCTTTAAGTCCATTAGCAGTCGTCGTTGACATTTTAAATCCAGTTAATGACTTATCAACGATAACTTTAACTTTAATGCCCTTATTGAAAGGTGAATTAGGATCTAAAGATCTCTCCAATTGAAAATTACCTGCTTTAGTTTCTGCAAATCCTAAATCTCTTAACGTATATTTTTTTACATCAGAACTCAATTCATAAGTTACTGTATCTCCTAAAAGTTGAATACTTTTTTCAAATGCCATTATTAAATTCCCCCTATTTTTTCAATCTACCAACTATTCTAACTAATTGTACTATAAAAGTATCTATCTCTTCAGCTGTATTATCTTTTCCAAAACTCAATCGAATAGATTCTGTGACTCTCGGACTCTTTTCACCGTACATAGCCATTAATACATGTGAAGGTTCGAGATTACCAGCAGTACATGCAGAGCCACCAGAAACAGCAATACCTGCCAAATCTAACCGGGTCTGTAATACTTCAGTTTGAATACCTTTTATCCAAATATTAAAGACATGTTGTAAGTTATCATCTGAGAGTGTCCCATTAATTTCAAAATCAATATGGTTATCATCTAATCCCGCTATAATTTGCTTTTTGAAGCCTTGATACTTTAATTGTCGTACTTGTTTTTCATCATCTGAGATTAAAGAAACAGCTTTAGCAAAACCTGCAATTGCTGGTATGTTTTCTGTCCCTGCTCGTCTCTTGTCTTCTTGCTCCCCACCTTTAATAAAGGGAGGGAAAAATATAGATTCTCTTCTATAGAGAAAGCCTAAAAATTTAGGCCCATTCAATTTATGGGCTGATGTTGATAACATATCTATATGATCCTCATTAACATCTATATCCAGTAGTCCATAAGCTTGAACAGCATCCGTATGGAACCAAGCTTGATGATCCTTTAAAATCTCACCAACTTCATGAATTGGCATATGACTTCCCGTCTCATTGTTACCCATCATGATTGAAACAAGAATTGTATCATCTCTTAAAGCCTCTTTAAAATCGACTATATTGATAACACCATCTTCATTAACTGGTAAATAAGTAACTTCAAATCCAATTGATTCTAAATATTTCATTGTTTTTAAAATAGCCTGGTGCTCTACTGCTGTTGTGATTAAATGCTTACCTAATGTTTTTCTCTGAATAGCTGTTTGCATAATAGCCATATTATCACTCTCAGTACCACCACTTGTAAAGATGATTTCTGATTCTTTTGCATGAATACTATTTGCAATAATTTGTCGACTATCATCAAGCACCATTCGTGCTGAACGTCCAAATTGATGTGTACTTGAGGCATTCCCGAAGGTGCTCTTCATCATATCTGTCATCACTTCAACGACTTCATTTGCCATTGGTGTGGTTGCTGCGTTATCTAAGTATATTCCTGACATTAATTTAGTTTATCTCCTTTTAATTTAGCTTAATAATGATAGAATCATTCGTGCTGATTTTTGACCAGCTTCAATAATAAAATCATCAAATGTTTGTCCAGCTTCTTCATCGCCAACATCTGACATCGCTCTAACAATAGTGAATGGAATACCAAATTGGTGTGCTGCCTGACCAACTGCGGCACTTTCCATTTCACTACAAAGAGCATCAGGAAAATGATTAAGTATGACATCTGTCTGAGCTTGACTTGCTATAAATTGATCACCAGATACAATTAGTCCTGGTTTTATACTTAAATCATTTTCTTGAGCCGCTTTTTTAATTGCATCGTTTAAATTTGTATCTGCCAAGTATTTAGTTGGTTGTTGGGGTAATTGACCAATTTCATATCCAAAAGCTGTTGCATCAACATCATGATAGGCAACTTCTGTGGCTAAGACCACATCTCCAATTTTAAGTCCATTACCAATACCACCAGCTGAACCAGAATTAATAACGGCTGTTACTCCAAATTCTGCAATTAAAAGGGCTGTTGTCATCCCTGCTTGTACCTTACCAATACCAGATCTAACCAAAACAACTTCTTTTCCATTAATTTGGCCTGTATAAAATGAAATCCCGCCAATTTCTTTGTCTTTTCTATTCTCTAGATGACTTCTAAGCGAAAGAATTTCTTCCTCCATTGCACATAAAATACCGTAAATCATGTTGTTACCCTCCATTTTTTATTAATATCTAAGGTAATAAGAATAAAGCTAAAAATACAATTACAATTGCAATAACTAAAAATACAATTGTCCAATTCAAAAATTGGTTTAATTTACTTTTTTTATTTGTTTTTTCTGGTTGTTCTGAAGATGAGCTTCTTGTTGGATGTTCATCTTGGTATTCCTTTTCAACTCGTTGACGTTCTTTTTGTCGAAATTCAGGATCATTCTTTAATTCTTGTAATCTCTGATATTCACTTCTCGATAACTTTTTTTCATCATCCATGTAATTCACCTTTTAATCGTTCAATTTCCCAATGATTAACCGCTAAAATAGTTTTAACATCAGTTATTTCACCAGATTTAATTTTAGCTTGAACCTCATTAAACGTCAATTCGACTACATTTAAAAATTCATCAATATCCTGAGGTAACTCGTTATCTACATTTTCTAATCCAGTCGCATAGAATAGCGTTAAATATTCGTCCGCAAATCCTAATGCTGAATGAAACCCATATATTTCAGCTAAATGTTTAGCTTCATAGCGTGTTTCTTCATTCAGTTCACGTGTTGCAGTCTCGATTAAATTATGATCATCGCCATCAATTTTACCGGCCGGAATTTCTAATGATGTCTTCCTAATAGGTGCTCTCCACTGGTTAACTAGAACAATTTTTTCTTCATCCGTTATTGCTAATATACCTACAGCACCATGATGATGTACGATTTCTCTATTTGATTGTTCACCATTTGGTAGTTTAACCGTCTCATTAACAACTTCTATAACATGTCCTTTGAATATTAATTCTTCTGATAAAACTTTTTCTTCTAAATTCATTTAATTAACCTCGTTATTTTACTTTTCCTAGTTAAAATATTGTTTTAAAAAATGAGTTACTTTCTTTTCATACTCAACTTTATCTTTTGTAAATGACGTAGCATGTTTAGCACCATGTGCAATGAAAATTTCTTTAGGTCCTCTTGTCGCAGCATAATTTTGATAAATCATCTCAGTCGGAACAAATTTATCGTCACTACCATGAATAAATAACACAGGTAACTTATTATGATTTAATTGCTTAATTGAACTTGCTTCATAAAATGAGTAACCTGCTTTAACTTTTGATATCAGACTAGCAATAGGGATAATAGGGATTTTAGGTAACTTATACATCTGTTTCAACTGATAAGTTAACTCATCAGCCACACTTGTATAGCCACAGTCTTCAATAATTGCCTTAACTTGTGAAGGCAATTTTTTCTCTCCACTCAACATCATAACCGTTGCGCCACCCATACTAACACCGAATAGAGTAATTTTTGAATCTGTACCTTTATATTTAATTACTTTATCAAGCCACTGTAAATTATCTTTTCTCTCTAACCAACCATAACCAATATAATCACCTTGACTTTGGCCATGTGCTCTTGCATCTGGTGCAAGAACATTATAGCCTTTGTCATGATAAAAATGAATAAAGCGGACCATTTCTTCTTTCTTTCCCATAAATCCATGAGCAACAAATATTGTTTTATTAGTTTTACTTTCTGCAGGAACATAAATTGCTTTAAGCTTTAAATTATCTTCAGATTTGATCTGCCAATTTAATTTTTTAACTTGTTTTAACCAAGTGTATTCTTTCTTTAACTCAGCACTTTTAGGTTCTGAATTAATAAATTCCTTATTGGTTGGTGTCTCCGCATATTCAAATAAATAATAACTAATGCCAAAAATAACAAAGCCAATTATTATCAGCATTAAACAAATTCCAATGATCCATTTTTTCATTAAATTTCCTCAAGCGTTTCCCTTTATTTTAAATTAAAAAAAGGATAAAAGACAGTCATTTATGTCTTTTACCCCCATAAAATTACATAATACTTAATATAAACTTTAAATAAGCATCCTGTTCATTAGTTGATATCCATTTGGCCTTAGAAAAATCACCATTCAGAGCATCAGCTAACTCAATTGTTATATTCGCAACATTAGTTGCATTACCAATTAGAGACATCCAGTAATTGCCACTCTCATCTTGATGCACAACAGTTTTAACCATACCACCAGGATTTTTTACATTAATTTCAGTTCCAAATGGCACTTTACCTTCACTTAACAGAACAAACATTAAACTTGAAGCAGACATTGCTGTTCCACACGCATTAGTAAACCCAACTCCGCGTTCATAAGTTCTAACAAAAATTGATTTATTATCTAATTTTTCAACAAAACTAACGTTAACACCATCTGGAAAATACGGATTTTCACCGTTTAAATAAGTTGCAATTCTTTCAAGTTCCGGTCCTTGTAACGTTGTATGATCAACAAAAGTAATTAAATGCGGATTTGGTACCGAGACAGCTGAAAACTTTAACGTTTGTGAAAATTCAGGAATAATTTCATCTACCAATGTTTGTCTTTGTAAAAACATTGGTAACGTTTGTGACTCAAAACTAACAGGTGAAATTTCGACATTGTAAGCTGCAACGCCTGCCTGAAGATTTGGTGCTTTCTTAACATCTAAATCAGCATGCATTGTCTCAACTTTAAATTCTGTTTGTCCAAATTTAGTTTCTAAATAGCGCCCAACAGTTCTTAAACCGTTTCCACACATACTAGCCTCTGTACCATCAGCATTGATGACTCTCATTTGACCTAGAACACCATTATGACTTGATTTATCAACGACTAAAATGCCATCTGAGCCACCGTGTAATCCAGATTCTCGATCACACATTTGAATTGCTAAATTCTTTAATTTTTCATCTGATAATGCTGTCTCTAATTTAGTTTGATCTAAAAGAAAAAAATCGTTTTCTGATCCATGTACTTTTACTAATTCCACATTGAACACCTGCTCTCACTATAATTGTATACCTTACATATTACGCTATATTTTTAGGATTGTAATCAATTTGACTCAAAAAAAGGAATAACTCTACGTTATTCCTTTTTTGAAATATTTAATTTTCAAAACCTTCTGTAACTGCCTCTGGATAACCTTGTTCAACAATCGTTGCACAACGATGACAGAGCGTTGGTAACGCAGTATCCTCCCCAACATCAGTCTTAACCATACGACATCTTTGACAAACTTCACCGTTAGCTACTTCAACTTTAACAGCTAAGTTATCAAAATTAGTTGCATCTTCTGGAACATCATCAATAGATAAAATTTCTAAATCAGAAACAATCAATTGTTGACGGATATCCGTATCAAGTACGTTAAGTAATTCTTTATCAGAATCATTCACATATAAAATAACTTTTGCTTCAAATGATTTCCCAATTAATTTTGCATCACGCGCATCTTCCAAAGCCTTTAAGACATATGAACGAATTTTCATGAATGCTTGCCAATTTTCAACAATTTTAATTTCACCATCAAAATGGGCAACTTCTGGCATTTCACTTAATTGAACATATTCTTCTGGTTCTTTCAAATAGTCCCAAACTTCTTCAGTTGTATGTGGCAAGATAGGTGTTAATAACTTAGCCATTGTTGTTACAATCTGGTATAGAACAGTTTGCATTGAGCGTCTTTCAAAACTATCTTCAGCTTCAATATAAACGATATCTTTTGCAATATCTAAATAGAATGCTGATAAGTCATTTGAAATAAATGTAATCACTTTTTTGTAAATTGCTAAGAAATCATATTCAGCATAATCATCCAAAACCTCTTTTGAAAATGTATTTAATTTAATTAACATATACTTATCTGCTGATGCCAATTCATCAAATGCAATTGCATTTTCATTTGGATCAAAGTCAGTTGTATTAGCCAAAATAAATTTAAATGTATTTCTAATCTTACGATATGTTTCAGAGACTTGTTTTAAAATATCCATTGAAACAGCGATATCAGAAGATGTATCTGCTGATGCTGTCCATAATCGGATAATCTCAGCTCCTGATTGTTTAATAACTTTACTTGGTAAAATGATATTCCCAAGCGATTTACTCATCTTATGTCCTTTATCATCAAGTACAAATCCTTGTGACATCAACTGTTTGTATGGTGCAATTCCATTAGTTGCAACGGATGTAATAACACTTGAATTAAACCATCCACGATATTGATCTGAACCTTCCATATATAGATCTGCAGGATACGTTAAATTATCACGTTTACCTAGCACTCCACGATGTGAAGAACCTGAATCAAACCAAACATCCATGATATCTTCTTCTTTTGTAAATTCACCATTAGGACTATGTTCACTTGTAAATCCTTCAGGAAGTAGTGCTTTAGCATCATTTTTGAACCAAATATTTGATCCATTTTTTTCAAACAATTGAGCAACATGTTCAATTGTTTCTGGTGTAATGATAGGTGTCCCATCTTCTGCATAGAAGATAGGTAATGGAACGCCCCAAGCACGTTGACGTGAAATCACCCAATCGCCACGATCTCTAATCATATTGTAAAGACGAACCTTACCCCATTCGTTTTTAAAATCAACTTTTTCAATTTCTTTTAATATATCATCGCGGAACATCTCTACTGATGCAAACCATTGTGCCGTTGCACGGAAAACAACAGGTTTTTTTGTACGCCAATCATGTGGATAACTATGCGTAAAGAATGAAAGTTTAAGTAAATGACCATTCTCTTTCAATTCATCAGTTACTAATGGATTAGCTTTATCATAAAATATCCCTTCAAATCCAGGCGCATCTTCATTCATGACACCTTTTTCATCTAAAACAGATACAACGGGTAATTTATACTTTTGTCCAGCAATAAAATCATCTTCACCATGTCCTGGAGCAGTATGAACAAGTCCTGTACCAGAATCTAAAGTAACATGGTAACCTAGAATAACTAATGATGTACGATCATATAATGGATGTTGCACTGTCATATATTCCATATCGCGACCAGAAAATTCTTTTAATACTTCAACATTTTCCCAATCAAATTCTTCTTTTAAAATATTTAAACGTTCTTCAGCGACAACATATTTTTTCCCATCAGCATTAATTTGGATATATTTATAATCAGGATGTACAGCGACACCATAATTAGCTGGAATTGTCCATGGTGTTGTTGTCCAGATAATCATTTTTGTATCTGTATCTAAAATATCTTTCCCATCAACTACATCAAATGTAATATACATTGATGGTGATTTAATATCGTGGTATTCAATCTCTGCTTCAGCTAATGCTGATTCAGACGATGGTGACCAATAAATTGGTTTTTTACCTTTATAGATGTAACCTTTTTCAGCCATTTCACCAAACATTCTGATTTCTTCAGCTTCAAATTCAGGTTGTAAAGTCATGTATGGGCTATCCCATTCAGCTGCAACGCCTAAACGTTTAAAATCTTCGCGTTGCAAATTAACTTGCTCCAAAGCATATTTTTCACATAATTCACGAAAATCAGCTTTTGACATGGTTTTACGATCAACACCTTGTTTAACCAATTGTTGTTCAATAGGAAGGCCATGAGTATCCCAGCCAGGAACAAAAGGTGATCTGAAGCCCATCATTGATTTTGAACGAACGATAATATCCTTCGTAATCTTATTTAAAGCATGTCCCATATGGATATTACCATTAGCGTATGGAGGTCCATCATGTAAAATGAAACTTGGTTTCTTTTCATTTAACTTTTGTCTTAGTTCATAAACACCGTTTTGTCTCCATGCATCTTCACGCTCTGCTTCTTTAACTGGTAAATTTCCACGCATTGGAAATTCTGTCTTACCTAAGTTTAAGGTTTCTTTCATTTTCATATTATAAACTCCTTTTAAAAGTTATTTTATTTCATTATACACAAAAAGACTCCGTTACAAGGGACGAAGTCTTCGTGTTACCACCCAAATTTAGAAACTTAACATTATATAACGTTAAATTTCACTCAATCATCGTGATAACGGAGATGAAGCCGATTAAACTTACTTGATCATTTCAGTTTAATGAAATCGTTGAGATGATAAATTATATAATACTTATTATCGACCTTCCACTATCATCGACTCGCTAAAAATGTATCATATAATTGTTATTCTCAAATTTATTTATTATCTGGGAAAATGACCATTGTATCTTGATCATTTTGCTCAGAATCTTCATTTGCATCTGATTCAGCAATAATTTCTGTAACAACAATATCGTCATTATTATTAACTGATTCTTTTATTTCTTTGGCTTCACGTTTTTCTTTGTCTTCTTCACGTTTTAAAACGTCTTGAATTTCAGAATATGTGCTTGTCTCGCCTTGTTTTAAAATTTCGTCCCAATCAGAACTTTTAACAACTTCTAATTGTGATTCCATCATAACTTTTAAACGTTGACGGAAAATACGTGCTTGTTTCTTCAAGTCATCAGTCTCAACAGCTAATTTTTTAGCTTTTTCTGAAGCCATATCAATAATATGTTTAGCTTTTTCATTCGCTTCATCAATAATATCATGACCTTGCTTTTGTGATTCTTTATTAATAATTTCAGATTCACGCTTAGCATTAACCTTAACGCGATCAGCAGCTTCTTGAGCAACAATAATTGATTGATTTAAAGAATCTTTTAAATCATTAAAGTATTCTAACTTTTCATTACTAGTTTTAACTTCTTCAGTTAAATTTTCATTTTCTTTTAACGTTATTTCATAATCTTTAATAATTTTATCTAGAAAATCATTAACCTGGTCTTGATCATAGCCTCGTAATTTTACGTTAAATTCTTTATTATGAATATCTAATGGACTTAAAGTCATTTTGCACGTCCTTCAAAATTTATTTTTTTAATATTGATAACTCTAATTTATATTTATCTTTTCTAGTCATACCTGCAATAAAATCTAACTTGATTCGTCCAAAACCACGAATTGACAAAACATCAAACTCTGCTAATTCATAATCAGGCTTATTAATAACTTGCCAATTTAAACTAACTTTTTCAGAATTAACTAAATTTTTGGCGTTTTGTCGAGACATATTATAAACAGCTGATATGACTGAATCGATTCGTAACGATGAAACTAATTCATTTTGCGATTGCCACTCATCTGTGACACTCACCGTTTGTGAAAAAGGAATCTCTTCAAGTGATACCTTAATTTTACCAATACGATCAACTTGACTAATCAAATAATTAGCCATCTTTTTTTCAACAACAACCTGCCATTGCTGACCATCTGTTAAAATATCACCAAGTACTTCTCTATCTAATCCCGCATTAGCCAAAGTTCCCAAAATTTGTCCATGTTTTAAGGTAGCAAATTTTATTGGATACTTAATTTCAATAAGTTGTAAATCAAAATCACTATCTTGAACATCGAAATACGCTGGATAAAAAAGTAATCTTTTTCGTTCAGCTTCTTTCGTGCCACCAAATAATTTTAAACTAATTTCGTCATTTTGGCCTAATAGATAGGTCGCAATATGTGCCTCTCTAGGATTTAAAAAATGAGTTAGAACTGCCCTGTACTCTGATTTAGCTTGCTCGATATAATCTGACAATGTATCAATAATTTCTTTTTCGTCGGACCTGAAATGTTGGTAAATTGTATCATTCATATATCATTAGCCTCCAACATAAAGACGAATCAAAGTAGTCAGAAGTCCCATAACCCCATTTTGGATGAAGCTTAGCGCGATTATCGCAATAATTGGTGAAAAACTAATACCCCCAATTGCCGGGATAAAACGGTCAAAAAATGCAAGGTATGGTTGACAAATTTTACTTAAGAAATGGCCAACCGGCGTATTATAAGCGCCTGGAAACCATGACATTAAAACGTAAATGATAATTGCTAGCTCATAAGCATCAAAAGCCCACGTAATCACTTTAGCTAGAAATGTAATAAACTCAATCATTTGTATACCTCGATTTTTCTTTTATTCGAATTTTTCAAAAATATTATCTGCCATATTTCCTTCAACAGTAAATGAGTTTGGTGTACAAAGAAAAATATTATCGCCAATTCTTTGAATTGTTCCGTTAATAGCAAAAATTGTTCCGGACAAGAAATCAACAATCCGTTTAGATTGAACTTCATCCATTTTTTGAAAATTTACGACGATTGCTTGATTTTGCATTAAATGCGTTGCAATATCCTTAACATCAGAATAAATTCTAGGTTCAAATAAATTAATTTTTTGTGGTTGACTATATTTACCATTTATCGAAACGACTTTATTACTTTGATTCAATGACGAAGTCCGCATAGACTCTTCGGTTTGGTAATCATCATTTTCAAAATCATCTTCTTCAGCTAACCCAAAAAAACGACCAATTTTTTCAAAAGCCATAATATCCGTAACCTCCCCATTGATTCATTTAATTAATCTTTACGTCGTTTTCTGAAAAACGGTGGTGTACTTAAACTATCATCATTATTTGTTGCTAAATCATCAGTTTTGATATCATTCTTAAAGACATCAAAATTTGGTTTTTCAACATTTTCAAATTCTGTTGATTTTTTTTCTTCAGGTTGACTTGATGGGTGCATAATATCCCAATCGTCAAAACGATCTTCTTGCTTTTCAGCTAATGTTGCTTTAGGTGCATCAGTTCTTGGTAATGTTCGTGTACGAACTGTGGCTTTTTTTTCTTCTTTAACATCATCAATACCAGTTGCAATAACTGTTACGACGATTTCATCACCTAGGTCTTCATTAATTGACGTTCCAAAAATAATATTAATTTCATCAGTTGCAGCTTGTGAAATAATTTCAGAAGCTTCTTGCGCTTCGAAAAGACTCATATCAGCACCACCGGTGATATTAAGTAGAACTTGTTTTGCACCATCAATTGAAACTTCGAGTAATGGCGAAGAAATTGCTTTTTTTGTTGCTTCAGCAGTTCTATTTTCACCAGTAGCAGATCCAATTCCCATTAATGCAGTTCCTTGATCAGCCATCACTGTTTTAACATCAGCAAAATCTAAATTAATTAAACCGGGTGATGTAATTAATTCAGAAATACCTTGAACACCTTGACGTAAAACATTATCTGTTTCTTGGAATGCTTCAAGCATCGGTGTCTTCTTGTCAATGATTTCAAGTAAACGGTTATTAGCAATAACAACTAACGTATCAACTTGATCTCTCAGATTAGCTATTCCTTCAGCAGCAAAACGGCTACGTTTAGGTCCTTCAAATGTAAATGGACGTGTTACAATTCCGACTGTTAAAATGCCTTGATCTTTAGCGATTTTAGCTACAACAGGAGCAGCTCCTGTTCCTGTTCCACCACCCATTCCAGCAGTAACGAAAATCATATCAGCGCCATCAATAGCTTCGATAATTGCTTCTTCACTTTCTTGTGCAGCTTTACTACCAATATCTGGAGTTGCACCAGCACCTAATCCACGAGTCAATTTAGGACCCAATTGAATTTTAATTTCTGCCTTTGAGCTTTCCAATGCCTGAACATCAGTATTTAATGCAATAAACTCAACACCTGAAACATTTTCATCAATCATACGATTAACAGCATTACCACCAGCGCCACCGACACCAATTACTTTTATTACTGCGCCTTTATCTTCACTTGAGTCCAAAGAAAATTCCATTACTTACTTCCTCCTATTTAATCGAAAAATTCATTAAAAAAGTTTTTAACTGATTTTAATGGATCCCCTGATGTTTTTGGTTTTCTAGTTTTTTTAACTTTGTTTTTTACTTCTTGCTTCTTAGGTTTTTCGTTGTCTGGTTCAACAATACTATAACTTAATTGATCAATATCAAGTCCCATTGCACTTTTCACTAATAATGTGACTTCATCTTGCTCGACTGCATAATTAATCAATCCTAAGGCTTGTGCAAATGAAGGATAGCGTAATCCCATTTGATCAGGGACGTAGGTTTTAACTTGAACTTGCAAAATTTCTGATGCTAATTCTGTAATTCCTGGTAAAGCTGCAAGACCACCAGTTAAGATAACGCCACCTGGTAATTCTAACGCCTTGATAGCATCTAATGAACTTTTTATTTTATCTAAGATTTGAGAGATTCTTGCTTCAATAATCTCTGCTAAATATTTTTCAGAGATATTGATTGGCTCACTTTGTCCAACAACATCAACTGGGAAAACATCATCTTCTGATGCTAACTCAGAATTAGCAAATCCATAATTGCGTTTCAATTTTTCAGCATTTTCAACAGATGTATTAAGAACCACTGAGATATCTTTCGTGACAAAATCGCCACCCTCTTGGTCCACGTATGTAAATTTCAACTTATGATCATGAATCACTGAAGCAGTCGTTTGACCACCACCGAGATCAATAAGTACAGTACCAAAGTCTCTTTCGCCATCTGACATCGCAACTGATGCAAGTGCTAATGGGTTCACGATTGTTTCTCTGATAGTTAGCCCAGCATTTTCAACACATTTTTTTAAATTATGAATAATTGTTTTTGGGCCAGTATAAACTGATCCATGCATTTCTAATCTCACACCAATCATACCACGAGGATCCTTAATGCCATCAAATCCATCAACTACAAATTCATCAGCAATAATATCAATGATATCTCTTTCTGGTGGTAAATTTTGAACTAATGCTGCACTCGCAACATTCACAACATCTTCATTTGTAATTTCTTTTGATTCATCTGAAACGGCAATCATGCCGTTACAAGGAATAATTTGTAATAAATTAGCAGGAATACCAACATGTACTTCGTGAATCTGAATATTTGCTTTTTCTTCAGCTTGTTTAATAGCTTTTTGTACTGAAATTACAGCCTTATCAATATCGACTACAATTCCCCTATTCAAACCTTGTGAGCGTTCATTACCAATACCAATTACGTTCAATTGACCATTAACGTATTCAGAAACGATAACTTTAATTGATGTCGTACCGATATCTAACCCCACATATATACCTGCGTTACCCATCTGAAAAAGAACCTCCTTACAGCTTGCTTTTAATATTATTTTTTATAAGATATAGTACTCATATTTTACCACATTAAGACCTGATTTAGAAAGGATATCCCATAGGCCATACCAACTTTGTTAACTTTTCTTATTATATGGATAAGAATATGCACCCACTTCTAAATCAACGACACCTTTTTTCTTCATTTTAGATGAGATACTTGGATAGAAAGCCATTTTATCGGCAAAATTATCAATATTAGCAATAATTTTATTTCTGTCATTCATGTATATATATATTCGCTGATTATTCACTTTGGATGGTTGATAATCGATTTCTGATATTCCATTTCTGATTTTCATCGGAATTTTTTTATATTGTTTAACCATTTTTTGCAATATATTTGTTTGATTAAACTTAGAATACGTAGGATAATTCCCCACTGGTTGGTCAAATTTCTTACTTCCAATTGTCCCATTCAAAAATAATTGATAGTATGTTTTATTTTTATAAATATATCCTGCAAGATCATATTCATTAATAGAAAGTTTAACACCATTCCATTTATTATGGCTAACAGTTAGTGACTTCACCTGTGGCAATTCTTTTTTTATATCCTTTAAAATAGCTTTTTTTCTAAAAAACGCGTGGGATAATGGATCATTAATGTGTAAATTACTAGCATTTTCTACTTGTACTTTTGAAACTGTTTTTTCACCTGAAATACTAATATTTTGTATTTTACTTAATGGTGAAATAAAATATAGTGCAATTAAACCAATAATCAGAAACGAACCAATTATAATAATTAATTTTTGTTTTAGGGCATGATGTTGATATTTTTTTAATTTTGGTAATCGGTCACTAATTGTTTTGGGGTTTCCAAAAAAATCGAATCGTTTATTTTTCTTCTTTTTTTTCTCTTGTAAGGCCTCCCAAGGTGTCAATTCAGCTTTTTTTCTTTTTAAGAATTTATTTTTTGACATCTTATTTGGCCTCCTAACTTATTCTTTAATTTTGATTAAATCTTCCATAACCTTAATTAGATTATCTGCAGCATTGGGCACACCCATTTTACGTGAATTATTAGCCATCTGTCTTCTCACATCAGTATTGAGCATCATTTCATCTGAAACCATGACCAATTTTGATCCCGTTAACTTATCCTCAGTAATAAGCTTAGCTGCATTATTATCAACTAGACTCATTGCATTTTTTACTTGATGATTATTTGTAACATAAGGGCTAGGCACCAAAATAGATGGTAATCCAAGTGCAGTTATTTCTGCTATACTTGTTGCACCAGCACGTCCTAAAATGACAGAAATATGGCTTAATAAATTAGGCATATTATTTAAATATGGTTTTATCACAATATTTTTATTTAATTCTATCCCGTTTAAATCATTCATAATTTTATCGTAGTGAACGTTACCTGTAACAAATAAAATTTGATATGGTTTTTTATTTAATTCAGGAATTGCTTCAACCATTGCTTGATTAATTTTCGCAGCTCCTCTTGAACCACCAAAAACTAACATCGTTGGTACATCATCTAATAATCCATATTGCGATAATGCTTCAATTTCTGTTTCATTTACAACCTGTTGTGCGCGGGGATTCCCTGTGAAAACAACTTTTTTCTTAGGAAATTGATCTGCAACTGATTCAAAAGAAATAGCTACTTTATCAACAAAGTGGCTCAAAAATTTATTTGTTACACCTGCAACACTATTTTGTTCATGAACAATAGTTGGAATATGTAATCGAGCAGCAGCATAAACCACTGCACCACATACGTAACCGCCTGTTCCAATAACAATGTCTGGTTTAAATTCTTTAATCATTTTCTTTGCGTCTTTCACACTTTTTAAAAATAGTTGGACTGTCTTAATATTTTCTACTGATAACGATCTTTTAAATCCTTGAATTTTAATTGTTTTAAATGGAATTCCATTATCTGGAACGATTCGGCTCTCAAGTCCTTTTTCAGTCCCAACATATAAAAATTCAGCCGTTGGATCTTTTACTTTTAGCGCTTCAATAAGGGCCAACGCAGGGTAAATATGCCCGCCAGTGCCACCACCAGAAACAATAATTTTCATTTTATTTATCCTCTACTTGCATTAATTTTTCAACCGCTTCAATATATTTGTCACCACGTACTTCAAATGAAGGATATTGATCCCAACTAGCTGCTGCTGGGGATAACAATATAATATCATTGTTATCACTTAATTTATATGCTTCGGGAACAGCTGCAACAACATCAGTGACTTGCTTAATTTGAGTAATACCTGCCGCTTCTCCAGCATTTCGCATTAAATCAGCTGTTTCACCGAAAACAATCATTGCTTTTACATGTGCTTTAAGTACAGGCACCAATTTTTCAAACGTAAATCCTCTATCTAATCCACCAGCTAATAGTATAATTGGATTCGAAAATCCTTTTACAGCCATCTCAGTTGCTTCAATATTAGTTGCCTTTGAATCATTATAGAATTTGCGATTATGCCATGCGCTAACAAACTGTGTACGGTGGCGTACTCCTGTAAATGTCGATAATACTTCTTGAATAGCAGTATTTGTTACACCTTTAATTTTAGCAGTTACGATAGCTGCAAGCGCATTTTCAATATTATGTTCACCAGGAATATTAACTTCATCCGATTTCATAATGAATTCATTCTGATAGTAAATATTTCCGTCTTTTACATAAGCCCCTGTTTCAATTTCATCTAATCTAGAAAATGGCACAATGTTAGCAGAACTTGTTTTAGCTAGTTCACGAAGTTCTTTTAAATCCCAATTGACAACAAGAAAATCACTAGAATCTTGATTTTCAGTTATTCTCATTTTTGCTTTCACATAATTTTCTCGAGTTTTATGGTAATCCGTATGTGCCTCATAAATATTAGTAATAACGGCTATTTCTGGTTTCAATTTATCAATGCCACATAATTGAAAACTTGATAATTCAGCTACAATAATATCATTTTTGGTTACCTTTTTTGCTACGGCAACAGATGGAACACCAATATTTCCAGCGACAAATGCACGTCCTTGCTTTCTTTCTTGATTTAACATCAATGAAATCAGCGTCGTTGTAGTTGTCTTACCATTCGTTCCTGTAACCCCGATCATTGGCGCTTCAGAAATTTCATAAGCAAGCTCTGGTTCTGTAATAATAGGTAAACCTTTTTCCATTGCCTTTTCAATAAGTAAATTTGTATATGGAATTCCAGGGTTTTTTACGACTAACTCAAAATCCTCATCTAGTAAAGAGAGTGGGTGTCCGCCCGTAATCACTTTGATTCCTTCAGCCAAAAGCTCTTTAGCTTCAGGGTTATCATCAATATTTTTATGATCATTCACAGTCACAAATGCGCCTAAATCTTTTAAAAGTTTGGCTGCATTCAAGCCACTCTTTGCTAAACCTACAACTAGAACCTTTTTATTTTGATAATTCGTAATATTTTTCATTCCAATTAAATCTCCCTTTATAAAATGACTAGTAACGTTAAAATCGCAGCAATTAACCCAATAGTCCAAAAGACAATATCAATTTTCCATTCATTCCAACCACTCATTTCAAAATGATGATGAATTGGGCTCATCTTGAATATGCGTTTACCTGTTAATTTAAATGAAGCTACTTGTAAAATAACACTTGCCGTCTCACAAACAAATATAATACCAATAAAAATGAGTGATAGTTCTTGGTGTAATAAAATTGAAACGGTTGCTAATGCACCACCTAATGCTAACGATCCCATATCTCCCATGAAAACTTTAGCTGGTTTATGATTAAACCAAATGAACGCAATTAATGCGCCAATGACAGATAAACAAAAAATAAGTACATCCTTTTGTTGTTGTACTTGCGCAACAACTGCATATGCACCGAATGCAATAATTGATTGACCTGAAACAAGACCGTCAATTCCATCAGTTAAATTAACCGCATTAGAGAATCCAACAAGCCAAATAATAATGAATACAGCATAAAGAATACCGATTGAGACCTCACCAAAACCAAAGACATTAATTGCAAGTGGCAAATGTTCATGGACATAAACGACGGTGAAGATTAATCCACCAACTATTTGACCCAATAATTTTTGCCAAGGCTTTAAACCTTCATTTTGTCGTTTGAATAATTTGATACTGTCATCCCAAAATCCTAAAATAGCATATAAAAATAAGATGAAAATCATAATCATCATCGCTGGTGTCATAGAATTAGCCCATATACCTGTCCAAATTGCAGTAATAATAATAGCAATATTAAAGACAAATCCACCCATTGTTGGTGTACCAGACTTTTTCTCATGCCATTTTGGTCCTTCTTCTCTAATCATTTGCCCTTGTTTACGTATTCTAAAATAGCCAATAAATAATGGCATAAACATAAACGTTAATGCGAATCCACTTACCAACGGTATAAACATTTCTGGTTTAGTCATTGTCTTATCCTCACTCAATTCTTATTTTTTATTTAATGCTCCCGATGCTTCTTCAACATCGTCAAAATGCACTTTTTCTCGACCAAGAATTTGATAATCTTCATGACCTTTACCAGCAATTAAAATAACATCTCCTGGTTGCGCCTTTTTTATTGTTTGAGCAATTGCATCGTGTCGATCCATTATAACAGTTGCTCTATTTTCTGGAATTCCAGTCAGCATGTCTGCCATAATTTCCTTAGGATCTTCAGTTCTAGGATTATCCATAGTAAATACTGGGTAATCACTATGGTCAGCAGCAATTTTTGCCATTTTAGGACGTTTTCCTTTATCACGATCACCACCGCAGCCAACAATGCAATAAATTTTATTTTGTGCAAAATCTTGTATTGTCTCTAAGACATTTAATAACCCATCTGGTGTGTGCGCGTAATCTACAATTACACTGATACCCGTTTTAGAAGGCACTAATTGAAAACGACCTTTAACACCAGTCACTTTTTCAAGTGATTTAATAATTTGTGTTTCATCAAGTCCAGCAGCATATGCGGCACTAAACGCAGCAAGCATATTATAAACATTAAACAAGCCGATTAATTGCATTGTAACATGAGTTGTTTCACCAAAAAGAATTAAATCAAACTCAGTTCCATGACTCTTAATTTCAATATTTTTAGCTTGAATCATGGCATCATCATTTTCGATACCGTAAGATAATATTTGAGCAGAAGTAAACTGAGTAAACGTTCGAGCCACTGGGTCATCAAAATTTAAAACAGCCACTTTTGAGTCGCCTGATTCAGTATAATGATTACCCAACTGAGCAAATAACATACTTTTTGCATGTGCATAATTTTCCATTGTTTTATGAAAATCTAAATGATCTTGTGTCAAATTTGTAAAAACTGCGATATCAAAATCAATACCCCATACACGTCCTAAGACTAACGCATGTGAAGAAACTTCCATTGCAACAGTTTCAACTTTTTCTTGTTTCATTTGTGCTAAAGTTCTTTGCAATGTAATAACATCTGGAGTTGTATTATTCGAAGGATACAGTGTATCATTTATTTTACGATACATTGTACCGATTAAACCTGTTTTTTGATTTAAGTCACGATAAATTTGTTCAATCAAATGTGTAACAGTCGTCTTACCATTTGTACCAGTAACACCAATCATTCTCATCTGCTGACTTGGGACGCCATAAAATGCATCGGCAAGAATTGCCATCGCACGATTTGTATCTTGGACATAAACGACTGGAACAGGTACATCAACTGGTTTACGAGCAATAATAATCTTCGCACCTTTTTCAACCGCTTGATTCACAAAATCATGTCCATCAACTGTATAACCTTCAACAGCAACAAATAGACTATCTTCAACAACTTCTCTTGTATCTTGTGTTAATAGCTTAATATCTAACTCTGAATCAATCGCCGTTGATACTCGTTTAAATTTTAAACTTTGGATTAATTTATCTGCTCTCATATCTATATTCACCTTTTTATTTTAACGTTAATTTCACCATAGTTGATTTTTTAACAACTGTATTCGCCTTAATACTTTGAGCTGCTACATAACCACTACCCGTTGTCGTTAAGTTTAGTTTCATTAATTCTGCAGCATTCACCGCATCACTCTTTGACCAACCGGTTAAATCAGGCATAATCATTTCACCATTTGTTAATAACAATATTTTACGTCCGGATAATACAGTCGTTCCAGCAGGTGGATACTGATTAGCTACCGTTCTGCCATGTCCGATAACTGCAATATCTAGATTTTGTTCGTTTAATTTTGTTTTAGCTGATGAAGTTGAACTATTTGTAACGTCTGCTACTGTTACATTAGTCTTTGCAGTTGATACCGCTGTTGAACTGTCTTCTTCTAAAGTCCTCTTCATCAATGGATTAAATATTTGTGCCAAAATAGCATTACCACTGGTACCTTGCATATTTTGTGGTTGTTTCATCGTTACATACATAATATATTTTGGATCTTTGGCCGGCGCCATACCTACAACTGAAAAGACATAATTTGCATCACCCGTTAGATATCCAGTTCCATTTGGATCCGAAATTTGGGCAGTTCCTGTTTTTGCAGCTATCTTGTAACCATCAATTTTAAAGGCATTACCGGTCCCATAATTTTTGTAGATAACATCTTGCATCATGCTTAATACTTCTTTAGACGTTGATTTTTTAATAACTTGTCCTAAATTTGTTGTTTTAGCTTGATACGTTGTTTTTCCAGTATTAGGATCTACAATTTTATCCACAAGCGTTGGTTTGATCATCTTACCGTTGTTTGCAAATGCCGTAAAACCTTGCATCATTTGCATAGTTGTCACATTTATTCCTTGACCAAAAGCTGTATCTGCTTGTTCAATTGGGTATTGAAATTCAATACTACCTTTTGCTTCATTAGCTAATCCCAGATTTGTACTTTCCAGGAAACCAAATTTTTTAATATATTTAAGCCAAGCAGTATGCCCCATCGCTTGTTCCAACTTAGCCATACCAACATTACTTGAACGAGCGAAACCTTCACGATAAGTGATTAAACCCCAACCAGATGTATTCCAATCAGGAACAATCTTAGTTCCCACTTTTAAAACACCTGATTTATAGACGGCATTCTCATTGTAGGCATTATTTTCAATAGCAGCTGCCATTGTAAATACTTTCATAGTCGAGCCAGGTTCATAACTATCTTCAATTAGCGTATTACGCCACATCTTTGAAATACCACTTTTGGTATCTGCATTAAATGTAGGCCGTTGACTTCCTGCCAAAATTTTTCCATTTTTAGCATTCATTATAACAACATTCATTGATTTAGGATTATATGTTTTTTGTACGTTAGTTAGAGTTGTTTCAAGATACGTTTGTAATTTTGTATCAATGGTTGTATAAATATTATTTCCATTTTCAACTTTTTTTGTTTTTGTCTTTGAGTTTGGTAGTTGGTAACCATAACTATCTTTTTGGACCTTTTTTAACCCGTCTGTTCCACTTAATTGTTTATTAAATGCTAATTCTAGTCCCATTACACCAGATAAAGTTGAATCACCTTTTTTTGAAGTGCTTTTTGTCACACCAATTAAATGTGATGCAAAAACACCATTTGGATATAATCTTGCTTGTGTTTCAGTGAAATAAATACCTTTTAAATCTGCTGATTCTATCTTGTTTTTTGTTTCCAAAGATAAGTTTTTACCAGAATTACCAAATTCAACTTGGTAAGTTCCTTTTTTTGCATTCAAAATATTGTAAACTTTAGATTCTTTCATTCCAATCGCATCACTAATAACTTTTGCAGCTTTACTCTTATCAGTAACGTATAACGCTTTGTTATTTGCACCAACATATGATTTTGATAGAACTGCATAAATTGAGTAGTTTGTTGTATCTTCAGCAATCGGTTGATTTGAATCATCATAAATGGTTCCTCTATTTGCTTTATCAATTCGACTATTTTCATAAAGTGCCTGTGTTTGGCTACTTAAATTAACATCTGAAACTTTTCCACCTATTACAATATAAGAAAAACGAATGATAAACATCAAAAGAATCGCTAAAACGGCCAGGATTAGTAGCACACCAAACCTTTGCCTATTTCTACGTTTCTTTTTCATGTCATTTATCATCCGTTGCTTTTGATTATTCATTTCGTTACATTCCTTATTCTACTCTCACTTAAATTAAGACCATTTTTATTAGCGATACTATTTAATCGATCATTACTGGCAAGTTCGTTCACTTCTTGTGTCAAATCAGAACTCTTAGTTTGAATAGCTGTTATTTCGCTGTTAATATTTTGTAAAAATTGACTACTATTAGACAACTCTACCTGAGATGAAACTAGCATAAGCATAAGTACCAAAGAAATTGCACCAATTAAACCAAATAATGATTTTTCAATTCTAGAAAATGCAACACTTTGTGATCCCACTGTTTTTTTATGTATAGGTTGTTGTCTTGGATTTTCTTTATATTCTCTTGGCATTTGTCGTGCTGTGCTATTTTGTGCCATGATATGTAACCCCTTTATTATAAAATATTATTTTTTCAATCGTTTTATAATTCTCAATTTTGCTGAATGTGCACGCCTATTATTCTGTAATTCTAATTCTGATGGTAAAATTGGCTTTTTATTAACTAGTGCATAATTTGGCTGAATATTATCTGGAATTACAGGTAAACCCGGTGGTAACTCTGGTAAACTTGTTCGTTCCTTAAACATCGTTTTGACCAATCTATCTTCTAATGACTGAAATGTAATAACGCTAACTTGCCCCTTAACATTAATTAAATCAATTGCTTGCTCTAATGAATCTTCTAAAACACCCAATTCATCATTAACCGCAATTCGAATAGCTTGAAAAACTTTTTTAGCAGGGTGCCCACCTGTTCGTCTTGCACGAGCCGGAATACCCATTTTAATTAATTCAACTAATTGACTAGTTGTAACAATTTCTTCATTTTCTCTAGCATTTTCAATCTGACGAGCAATTGACTTTGCAAATTTTTCTTCACCATATCTAAAAAAGATTCTAATAAGTTCTTGATATGTCCAATTATTAACAATCTCTTTAGCTGTTAATTCTGCACTTAAATCCATCCTCATATCTAACGGCGCATCGTGCTGATAACTGAAGCCTCGTTCTGCGACATCAAATTGTGGGGATGATACACCTAAGTCATAGAGTACACCATCTACTTCCGTGACATTAAGTTCCAGTAACGCGGCTTTTAAATCTTTAAAATTGCGTTTAATAAACGTAACTTGTCCATTTTCTATGTATTTTTTTAAATGCCCTTCATTATAAGTAATCGCTGTTTGATCTTGGTCAAAAGCATATAAATGTCCCTCCGTACTTAGTTGAGACAGGATTAGGGCACTATGTCCACCGCCACCCAAAGTACAATCAACATATATACCATCTGGTTTAATAGCCAACCCATCTACTGCTTCATTTAGTAGTACTGTTTCATGTTCAAATGTCGTCATAGTTTTATCCCCTTTCATACGTGTTATTTAAAATCCAAAATCAATCATATTTTCTGCAATTTCATCAAAATTTTCTGATGCACTCTCTGAAAAACTATTCCATCGATCTTCACTCCATACTTCGAATCTGTTTGAAACACCTACTAGCACACATTTTTTTTCTAAATCAGCATGTGTTCTTAAAGGAACTGGAATATTAATACGGCCTTGTTTATCAAATTCACATTCTGTAGCTGCAGAATATAAAAATCTTACAAAAGCCCGTGAATCTTTTTTTGTTAAAGGGAGTGTTTTAAGCTTTTCTTCTAGGAGTGTCCACTCTGTTTGTGTATATCCGAATAAACAACCATCCATACCTCGAGTAATAACAAATTTCTCACCTAATTCCTCACGAAATTTAGCTGGAATAATTAATCTACCTTTAGTATCTAAAGTGTGTTTAAATTCGCCCATAAACATTGTGTACAGCCCCCCTTCATAGTAACTATTTAAATTTTACCACAATGCCCCACATTCCACCACTGAATTCCCCAATATTATGATTTTAAATGATAATATACAAAAAAACACTCAATCCTTTTTAGATTAAGTGTTTTTTACATTACTTATAATTAAAAATGTAGGACGATATCCTTAAAATAGTACTAAAAAGAGAAGCATTAAGAGGTACCATCCAAGCATATAAATATCAGTAATTTTCCAAATGGTCTTGAAAAATTTTGCATAAATTAATTCTCCATCTCGATACGCATACATAAGCGCACTAGCAATACCAATTAAGCACCAAGAAAATATTATAAATGGTGTAATCGATAAATTAAACTCTCGTACTGATAAAATATGTGTCAATAAAAGAAGTAATGGTGGTAAAAAATCAATGATTTGCAACCGTTTAGGCCAATTTTTACGTAAAATACGTTTAAGTAAAGTTAAAATTAGAATATATCCAAATATTAAAATTATCGACCCATACCAAGTTCCAAAAAATGGTAAAAGTTTCATAAATTACCCCTTTTAGATACTGCTTAAAAAGACATCATGTAATGCATTAACAGCAGTTTTTAAATCGTCCTGTTGAACTAAAATCCAAATTGTCGTATAACTATCAGTTGTTTGAAGAATATTAATATCCTTCTCAGCTAGTGCTGTTACAATTTTGGCCGTAACACCTGGTGTTCCAGTCATCCCCGCTCCCACAATTGAAACTTTCGCACAGTTTGGAAGCACTGAGACATCAATTCCAGCATCTACTAAAAGTTGTTTAGCTTTTTTTTCATCATCATTGAACAAATTAAAGAGGACTTTGCCAGGTGAGATATTAATAAAATCAACGCTCAAATTATTATTGGACATCAAATTAAAAACATCTTTTGGAGCATGATTAACTGTTTTAATTGTAAATTGACTGAGTCCAGTCACATGAGCAATACCAGTTACACTACGATAATGCTTTACACCTAAGTTTCGGTCGGTCACAAGGGTTCCCATCTCTTCAGGACTTTGCCAAGTTGAGCGAATCCGAACTGGAACATGGGCTTGTTGCGCAATTTCCACTGCACGAGGATGGATAACTTTCGCACCTTCATGAGCCATATTTGCAACTTCTTCATAACTGACTGTTTCTAGAAATTTTGCCTTTGTAACTAATCTAGGATCGGCAGTCATCATCCCTGACACGTCAGTAAAAATATCGACACGTTCAGCATCTAATGCTGCTCCAAGTAATGCAGCTGTCGTATCACTTCCACCACGCCCAATAGTCGTCGTTTGACCTTTACTTGTAGCACCTTGGAACCCAGTCACAACTAAAACATCAGCATCTTTAAATGCCTCATCAATTAAATCAGTATTAATGTTAATTACTTTAGCATTCTGAAATTCATCAGTTGTTTCAACTCCAGCATCCTGCCCTGTTAAAGCAGCAGCTTTAATGCCTTCCTTATTCAATAATTCAGAAAAAACTGCGGCAGAAATAGTTTCACCAACAGAAACAATCATATCAAGTTCTCTATTAGAAAGTAATGATTGCTCTCCATCGACAAGTCCTAATAATGAATCAGTTGCATAAGGTGCACCTTTACGCCCAATTGCTGAAACAACGACAACGACTTGATACCCTTTATCAACTGAATATTTTACGTGTTTTAAAGCTGCTCGTCTCGACTCATCGTCTTGAACCGATGTGCCACCAAACTTCTGAACCATAATTGTCATTATTTTGAACTCCCACTATTTATTATTTAGCTTTTTCTGTTACTGTTTTACTATCTTCTAATATGTCACTTTCAATGTAAATACGATGCCATACCATAAATGTTAAGACAGTCCATATTTTTCTGGAGTTATCTCTAACACCAGCACGATGTTCATCCAATAAATCTATGAAATATTGTTTGTTAAAAAATTCATCTGTTTGAGAATCATTAATAATTTGTTTAGCCCAGTCATACATTTCGTCTTTTAACCAAAAACGAATAGGCACAGGGAAACCTAATTTTTTACGATTTAAAACATGGTCAGGAACGATACCTTCAGCAGCTTTGCGTAAAGCATACTTGGTTGTTCCATGTGCAATTCTCAAATCTGCAGGCACTTCAGAAGCAACTGCAAAAACTTCTTTATCCAAAAATGGTGTTCTCAATTCTATGCTGTGTGCCATTGTTGTACGATCGGCATTATGCAATAAATCTCCATTTAACCATGTATGCATATCAATAAATTGCATTTGATCTATTTTATTGTAATCTTTTGATGCATTATAATATTGGCCAGTAATACTTTGGAATGGATGATTTTTATTATAGTCTTTAAAGAATGCTTCTTTTTCTTTTTCATTAAAAATAAAAGCATTACCAACGTAACGATCCTCCATTGGTGTCGTGCCTCGAAGAAGGAAACTTTGTCCACGCATCCCTTTAGGCATCATTTGAGCAATTTTATTCAACGCACCATTAATTGGTTTAGTGTATTTAAATCCTTTTAATGATTCAGGTTCATGATAAATAGTGTAACCACCAAATAGTTCATCAGCACCTTCACCCGTCAATGCAACTTTAACACGTTTTCTGGCCTCTTTAGCAAGGAAATATTGAGGCACAGCAGCCGGATCAGCCAAGGGATCATCCATATTCCAAATAAAATGTGGAAAAGCCTTCATAAATGCTTCAGCCGTAATAACAGAACTAAAATTAGCGACATTTAATTTTTCTGCGGTTTCTTGCGCAACATCTATTTCACTATAGCCTTCACGTTCAAATCCAACTGAAATTGTTTCTAATTTTGGATTTAATTCTTTAGCAATAGCAACAATAATAGACGAATCAATTCCACCAGATAAGAATGAACCAACTGGTACATCGGCACGCATATGCTTATCAACTGAATCAATTAAGACGTCTTTAATACGTTTAATATATGTCTCTTCTGGACGAACTACTGGATGAAATTCGGCAGAAAAATATCGTGTAATGACTGGCTTCTCGCCTAATTTTTTCGTTAAATAATGTCCAGGTTGTAACATATCAATTTCTTTAGTTAACGTTTCTGGTTCTGGTACAAATTGGAATGTCATATAATCTTGAAGTGCATCTTTATCAAATGTCTTATTTTTTAAAACTTTATAAATAGCTTTACTTTCCGAACCATAATAAAAATTGTCATCTGCTATAGCGTAATAAAATGGTTTAATCCCAAATTGATCACGGGCAGCAAAAAGTGTTTTTTCTTGCGTATCCCAGATAACAAATCCAAACATTCCGCGGAATTGCTTAACAGCTTCTGCACCGTACTTAGCATACATACCTAAAATGACTTCTGAATCAGAATCTGTTTTAAATTCATAACCATCAGCAACTAATGCTTCACGTAGTTCAATATAATTATAGATTTCACCGTTGAAAGTTAACCAGTAACGTTCATTTTCATATGAAAGTGGTTGGTGTCCGCCTTCTAAATCAATAATACTTAATCTTCTAAATCCCATTGTTATATCATCATCACTAAAATAACCTGAATCATCAGGACCACGGTGAACAATCATTTTTGTCATATTATGAACAATTTTATCGTAATCATCATTGGTATTTTTTTGTCTGTCGCTCAATACACCTGCAAATCCACACATATTTTCATCCCTCATTTTCATAAAAATCAATGTCTTATATTATAGATGATTCTACCATATATTTCAATTTAGGTTACAGTTATGTTTACTATTATAGCGTATTTGAACTAATCTTAACAACTAGATGTCTGAATTAACGAAAGCTTAAAAAATTTGGTATACTATGTATTATGTTATTCGAATAAAGGGGACTTTGATATTGATAGAATATTATACATCAACTGAGTTAGGTACAATTCAAAAAATAAAAGAATACAGTAAATCATGTTGGATTAACGTTACAAATCCTTCTGAAATAGAAATAAATGAACTTATTAAAAAGTATGCTATACCACGAGACTATATGACCGCTATTTCAGATGATCAAGAAAATTCAAGAACTGAAGGATTGTCTCAAAATATTGTTCCTGACTTAGTCTTAATGCAGTACCCTCATCGCATTAGAAACTCGCTAGGCTACTTAGAATACCAAACGTTTCCTTTTTCAATTATCTTAGCAGATGATGCAATAATTACAGTCTCAAATAGTGAACCAGATTTTATCAGTAAATTTATCGCGGATAGTCCAATTCATCAAATTAAAACGATAACATCGGATCAATTCACTTTGAAATTACTTTGGTATCTATCACAAAGTTTTGTCGTTGCGTTAAAATCTATCATTCAAGAAACCGAAAATTTAGAAAAATCACTTGCTAAAGCAACTAAAAATGAGCAATATTATCAAATGATGTCAATGCAAAAAAGTTTAGTTTATTTTGATGCTGCTTTAAAGAAAAATAATCCAGTACTTCAATCTATGGTTGACTCAAATGAGCATTTCAAACAAAAGGCAACTGATGATTTACTCACAGATGTTTTAATCGAGAACCAACAAGCCGAAACAATGACAAGCATTCAAACTAAAATATTAGAGAATTATGGTGAAATGGTTTCATCAGTTATTTCAAACAATTTAAATATTATCATGAAGGTCTTAACGTCGATGACGATTATTTTAACGATACCAACAATCGTTGGCGGTATGTTCGGCATGAACGTATCCCTTCCTGGTGCAGACACTCATTTTTCATTCTGGTGGTTACAATTAATCACGTTAATAATTTGTTTATTAACTGCTTATTATTTAAAGAAAAATGACTACTTTTAAGTTGACATTTTACTTATAAAAAAGTTATAGTTACACTATTAGATTTGAGAGGGTGGGTAAAACATGAAGAAAAAGAAATCTACATTCCAAAAAATCACAATGTTTGTCGTGTGGTTAATGATTCTTGTAACAGTCGGTGGTGTCGTTTTAACCGCAGTTATGTCAATCGCTTAATTTAAAAATAAAAATTTTAAAGGTTCCCAGCTTAATTAGCTAGGAACCTTTTTTATAAAAAAAGGCGGATTATTATATCCGTCTTTTTCTGTCTATTCTATTTAGCTAGGAAGATTCCTGGACTTTTTTTAAGTATGATACTAAGTATCAAGGTAGCAATAATCATGTTAATAATCATACTCCCACCATTGACAACTGCTGAGTACACAACTGGAGAAAGCCCCCATTGAACATATTTTGACCAAAAAATGATACCAGCCATAAAATGAGCACTGTATTTTAGAAATACAGCTATTAAAATCGCAAAAGTCAGTGATTGTATGGCACCACGCATATTTTTAGTACGCAACTGACTTAAAAAACGAGCAGAGAATAACCCAGAAAATCCTAGTACCAAATTAGCAACTGGATACTCTAAGATAGCCTGAACCGGCGTTAATACAAACGCAGTTCCAATTAAAATAGGTAATATACCATATAGTAACCCAATAATTAATCCCATTTTTAATCCGCGTCGTAAACTGTATACCACAATAGGTAACACACCTAGTGCAATATCAATATTTGGCGGATTAGGAACAAATGATAGCGCCATTGCTAAAGCGGCCATAACGACCCCTTCTAGTAATATCAATAATTTTTTTCTTTCCAACAAAAAAACCTCCTTTGACTTAGTAAACCAAGCACAAAGAAGGTGTTAATCTTCTACACACAATTCCTACGTTTGCATTAACAAACAGGTTCCAAGGGTCTGAATTTCTTCACTCTCAGCCAAAATTAATCGGCTCCCCTTTGTGTTGGTCTCCGATTAATAATATCGCATACATCCTGAAAAACGTCAAGCGTTTCCATTCCTATAATATCGGTGAAAGAAGTCTTGAAAACTGTTGCTTAAATTTCAACCAATGTGATTGATCATTAAAATACCTTTTCGTTAAAAGACTACTTTGTTCCATATCAGTTTCAAAAATTGTTTTAAGTGTGCTTGCCACACCTACATCATAAATAAATGCATTCGCTTCAAAGTTTAACTTAAAACTTCTAAAATCAAAATTAGCTGAACCAACGGATGCAACCATTTCATCAATTACAACTGTTTTAGCGTGTAAAAATCCATTGTTGTATTGATAAATTTCTACACCAATATTCGTTAGATCTTTCGCATAATACTGTGTAGCACGATAAACAAAGGCATGATCTGGCATACAAGGAATCATAATTCTAACCTGAACGCCTGAAGATACCGCAATATCTAACGCTTCTATAACAGAATCATCTGGAATTAAATAAGGTGTTTGAATATAAATATATTTTTTAGCTGAATTAATTAACTTAATATAACCTTTTTTTATTTGTTCAATTTCTGAATCAGGTCCACTAGAAACAATTTGCATGTTAACTTTACCTTTTGTAACAGTTTGTGGAAAATAACTTGACTGGTAATTAATCTGATTATTTCTCGCAGTTGCATTCCAATCCATAATGAACCTACTTTGTAGTGATCCGACAGCGTTTCCAAATACGCGAATATGTGTATCTCGCCAGTTACCAAATTTCTCACTTTCACCTAGATACTGATCACCGACATTGAATCCACCGATGTAACCGATTTTACCATCAATAACGACAATCTTTCTATGATCTCTAAAGTTCAAACGAAGATTTGAAAATGAAAAATGTGAACCCAGAAAGGCTTCTGCTTTACCGCCCAATTCCTCAAGATGTTTGAAGAATTTTTTAGTAGTTCCCTTTGATCCCAATGCATCATAGATGATTCTAACTTCAAGACCTTCATTTGCTTTCATTTCAAGTAACGTCAATAGTTCATTTCCAATATGCCCATCTTCGAATGCATAATACTCAACATGGATATGGTGTTTAGCTTTACGAATGTCTTGAAATAACGTCTTAAACTTATCATGCCCATCAATAAATAACTGAACCTCATTCTTCTTAGTTAAAATAGATTTCTCTATTTCTAAAAACATATGCATGATTTCGTTTACATCATCAGTATATTTACCGCTTGTTGTTAATTCTCCTCTGGCCCATTCTTCTTTTTGTTGATCTACTAATTGGTCAACACCCATACGACCCTGTGTTTTAATATCAAATATTTTTTCTTTTGAAATTTTCTTACCAAAAAAAAGATAAATTAAAAATCCAAAAATAGGTATACCTATCAAGACAAGAAGCCATGCCCATGTTGCAGCAATATCACGTTTTTCTCTAAAGACGGTCACAATTGCCGCTAACAAGTTCAATAAAAAAACAAGTAGCACACCAATATTTACATATGTCATATAGTCCCTCCAAAATTAATTATTTTGAATATTATTATTTTCACCAAACCATTTTTGATTTAATTCTTTTAGATAACCTTTGTTTTGCAACTCTGTTATTGCCCTATTAATTTTTAATTGCATTGTTGTATCAGATTTTCGCATACCTACCGCAAAATCTTCAGTTTTAAAATTACCATTTATCACGTTATATGCATTTGAATTCGACTGATGCTTAATAAAGTAGTTCGCATAGACATCATCAATTAAAAGTCCTTGAATTCTATCTGCATTTAAATCGATAAAAGCATTATCAAATGAATCATATTGAACAGGTTCTTTATCTTTAATATTATCTTTTAAAATATCTGGATGCAAATTTAAGCTATCAAATCCAGCTGAACCACTTTGAACACCTAAAATTTTTTGTTTCATATCAGAAAAAGAATTAATTTCACTTGATTTTTTTGTTACTAATACTTGCTTGTTCGTTAAATATGTACGACTGAAAGCAACATTCTTAGCACGTGCAGTTGTTTTTGTATACCCATTCCAGATTAAATCAATTGTCCCATTTTTTAATTCCGTTTCTTTCATAGACCAATCAATTGTTTGGAAATCAACTTGAATATCATATTTTTCAAAAACTTTTTTTGCTAAATCAACATCATATCCTACTAAACTACCATCTTTTTGTCTGAATGTCATTGGCACAAAACTATCATCAATTCCGATAACAACGGTACCCTTTTTTTGAATTGATTTCCAACTATCAACCGAATTCATTGATTGGCTACTATTGCTACAGCCAGCTAATCCTATAAACATCATCATAAATAATATTGTAAAAACAATTTTTTTTTCTAATTGATTCATTTATTATCCTCTAATCTTCTAGCGGCTTAACTTTTAATAATTTATCCGCAATATTTTCAGCAAATGGTACATCATGTGTCACTATTATTTGAGTCATTCCGTCTACTTTCAACGATAATATTAAATTCTCTACTTCCTGGCGTAGTGCTGGATCAAGTGCTGAAGTTGGTTCATCATAACACAAGATTTTAGGATTCATCGCTAATGCACGTGCAATTGCAACTCGTTGTTTCTGCCCACCTGAAAGTTGGTAAGGATATAAATGCCCTTTATTTCCGAGAGATAAGCGATCTAATAATTTTTGTGCTTCTTCCTCGGCCTGGACTTTATTACGATTTAAAACTAATTTTGGAGCTAACGTTATATTATCTAACACTGAAAGATGAGGGAATAATTGAAATTCCTGGAATACTACCCCAATAACACTTTCGTTCGTATTATTACGATATGGATCAAATGGTGAGGCATCAATTAGAATATCTCCAGAATCAATTGATTCTAACCCACTAATACATCTCAATAAAGTCGTTTTTCCACCACCAGATGGACCAACAATACTAACAATTTCACCATCATTAACTGTTAAATTAATATCATCTAAAATTAATCGTTTTCCATAATACTTTTTAATATTTTTTAACTCTAGCATAGAATTACTCCTTATTTGTAATAACTATAATGTTTTTCAATTTTCTTCAAGACAAGTGTAAATATAGCTGTTAATAACAGATAGATTGCCCCAACCATCAATAGTGGGACGAGTGTTACATCACGACTCGTCGCTACGTTACCGGCTCTTAATAAATCGCCTAACCCAATAACATATACTAAACTTGAATCTTTAACTAAATTAATAATTTCATTTCCAATTGAAGGTAAAACGATCTTGAACACTTGTGGAATAATAATTGTCCTAATAGTTTGCCAATATGATAGACGCAATACCTTTGCACTTTCATATTGACCTTTAGGAATCGATTGCAATCCACCCCTAAATATTTCAGCAAAATACGCACCATAATTCAAAATAAATGCAAATAATGCCGCATCGTATCGACCGAATACAATATGAATATGGAACTGTTGTAGTGTTGGTAGTCCATAAAACACAAAAATTAATTGTAGTAGCAGTGGTGTTCCTCGCATTAACCAAACATAAAAATTCAAAAAATACTTAATTGGTTTTATTTTTGAAATTAATCCTAATCCGACAATTAAACCAAGTGGAATCGATCCAATGATCGTCCAAAAAAATATTTCTAACGTTAATTTAGCACCATCTATTAATGATGGCAAAATTTCTAATATATAAGTCATTACATTATCTCCCTTTAGTTAAATAAAAAAATCCTCTCAAGCCAAATCAAATTGACTCAAGAGGACGATAGCCGTGGTGCCACCTCAAATTCATATTTTTCTCACGAAAAATAACTTATGTAGATTAATAAAAATGAGTATAAAAAAACTCTATAGTCATTATTGACTATAGAGGGCGACGAATCGCGGTACCACCTCAAACATCATTAAATTCTCACAAATTTAATCTTAACGAGTTTATTAAACTACAGCTATAACGGGCTTATCCCGGACTTCCCTAATTAACTAGTTTAGGAAATCAACTCGCAGATGTGTTTCAGACTTAAGAACTGTATCTTTTCAGCAATCGATACTCTCTTTAAAAGTTTGTTTAAGCCTTAATCTTCTGTTCAACGTTTTTCTTAATTGATAATAATTTAGCATACTGTCATTAACATTGTCAAGAATTAGTCTTTCTTAAACCATGAACCCATTTTTTTCCAAAAACCTTTTTGAGGCTGTTTTATTGTCATCAAGGGCACTGTTTCCCCTAGTAGTCGACGTGCTACATTACGATAACCTAATCCAGCTGGATTTTTAGAATCTAAAACAATTGGTTCACCATGATTTGATGTACTAATAACAGCATCGTCATCAACAATAATTCCTAATAAATCAATAGACAAATGACGTGTAATCTCATCAACATCCATTGCTTGACCATCTTCCATCATTTGACGACGGATACGATTAATAATTAATTTTGGTTGTTGTAATAATGGATTTTGCTCTAATAAACCTACCACGCGATCTGCATCACGAACCGCAGAAATTTCAGGCGTTGTTACAATAATAGCCATATCTGCACCAGCAATAGCATTCATAAAACCTTGCTCAATTCCAGCTGGGCAATCAATAATAACATAGTCAAACTCTTCTTTTAATTCATCAACAATTGCTTTTACTTGTTCAGGAACTAATGCTGATTTATCAGTATTTTGTGCAGCAGGTAATAAGTATAAATATTCGTTAAATCTCTTATCTTTAATGAGTGCTTGGTGTAACCGTGCACGACCCTCAGCTACGTCTACAATATCAAATAAGATACGGTTATCAAGACCTAAAACAACGTCTAAATTACGCAAACCAATATCTAAATCCATTAGAACAACCTTTTTTTCAAGAAGTGCTAATGCAGTTCCAATATTTGCAGATGATGTTGTTTTACCAACACCACCTTTACCAGATGTTACAACAATTGCTTTTCCCATCTTTAATATCCTCCAGCATGATTAAATAATTTTGGTCGAAGTGACTTTAATTCATCTCGATTGCCATAATCTATAATATGTAAATCATTAACATAGATTACAGTATCTTGACTGTTTGTTACTTTTTCATCATCTATAATATCAACTAATTCACCAATTCGTACTTGTGAAGCAGCTGAAACATCGCCCACAATAATGCTATCTGTATTATTGTTAAATCCAGCATGAATGACACCTTGAACTTCACCCATAACAAAAATATTACCAGCAGCTCGTAATTGACCACCCTGATGTAATTTACCTAAAAATAAAATATCACCTTTTAAATCAACTATTTGTCCACTTCGAATTGTTAGATAGCATAAATGAACGTTGTCATTTTCTTTTAAAATATTAGCATCTTCTATGGTCATTACTTCAGATTCGATTTTGTGTACTTTAAAATTACGGTATTCAGAAATAATTTTTTCGATTTTTTGCTTTTCATCTGCTGAAAACAATCGATTTTCTGTTTTAATATCAAACGAAATAACCGTTTCATCAGCATTCTTTTTTTCAGCACTTAAATTATTAAATAATTCTCTAAGTTCAACCAAAATTTTATCAAATCCGAAATCCTGTTTAAGAATAATTTCATAACCATCTTTATAACCTTTTAAAATAACACCTTGCATCTACGTTCACCCCTGAATTTTAATTATATCGGTTACTTAAATTCATTAATTTTGATATTGGATAGTACAAAATAATAAATACCACCAGATTAAAAGCTAAAGTTGGTCCAAACGAAGTACTAACGAATGTTGTTACAGATTCATTAGCAAATCCAATCATCTCATTGACTGCATAATACGAAACTTCTAAAACTGCCAAATCAATAAAATAAATGAGTAATATCACAATAAAAGATGGTTCGAAATATTGATATGCTATTTTAGTTAAATAAACAATTAATGGTAACAAAATCATATAAATACCCAAAATACCGGCATAATAACTATCAAATGCTAGACCAACACCAAACGCCCATAATTCAAGATGCTTATTATCTGAGTAAAAGATACCCATTATCAACCATAACAACAACAGGTGACTAACCATGATAGTCGTTTGTGATTGTAACTGTTCCATAAAAACAAATTGTATTGTACCATCCAAAAAAAAGGAAATAATAAGTCCTAACGGAAAAATATACTGTCTATTTTTATTTCTCATCTAATCTCACCTTCTAATCCAACGTCTGAGCAACTGTTACAACCGTTAGGTCACTCAAATCAACTGCAGGTTTGATATAAATTTTAGAAGCAAGTCCATAATCACCTTGCTCAACTTTAGACACAACACCAACATTTAAACCCTTTGGTGTTGTGCCTCCAAGACCAGATGTGACAACAGAATCACCTTTTTTCAAGGCTTTCTTAGAAGTAATTTGACCCATAATTAATAAATTATCTGTTTTATCATAGTCAGTAATTAAACCATTAATAATATCATCGTTTGAATTATTTACTTGAACTGCAAATCTATTAGCAGAATCATTAGTAGTCGATATTAATTCAACTTTACTATTTGTTTTATTAACTTCTATAACACGACCAATCAATCCAGAACCAGCCATCACTGGTGCGTTCTTTTTAACACCAGACGCACTACCTTTACTTATCACAAGTTGATTTAGCCAACCAGAAGGTAATCGCGTTAAAACAGATGCATTAATTGAAGTATAATCAGTCAATGTACTGTCCAATTTTAATTCCTTTTTCAGCTGTTTATTCTCATTTTTAACAGTGTCTGATTCCACTTGAACTTGTGCTAATTTATCAACTTGTTTTTTTAATTTTTGATTTTCTTGATATGTATTTAAAAGATCAGAAATACCAATAACTGAACTTTTTAAGCCATTTGCAGGATAACTAACTGCTCTATCAAATAGACCAACAACATCATTACCAAATTCTTGAATGAGCGGTGGTGTTGATTTTTTATTTCTAACGGAAACTGAAAATGAAATTAAACTAAAACTCACAATAATGGCTATTAAAATGATGATTAGTCTTCTATTTGAAAAAAATTTCTGCATGTTCGCTATCCTCCACTTACCTTATAATTAACTAAAAAATTAAGAGGCTGGATAAATAAACCACCAACCTCTTCATTTTTAGCTTATGTGATTTTTAAAATCTATCTTTTCTTCATGACGTCGATACTTTTTAATGATTCACCTGTACCAATTGCAACACAGTCGAGTGGTTCATTAGCAATAAAAACAGGCACTTTTGTAACTTCAGAAATAACTTCTGATAGGTTTTTTAATAATGCACCACCACCTGTTAATACAATACCATGGTCAATCACATCAGCAGCAATTTCTGGAGAAGTTTCTTCCAATGTTTCCTTAATAGCAGTAATGATTTCAGCAATAGATTCTTGAATAGCAACTGCAATATCAGTTGCTTTTACAGTAACTGTTTTAGGAAGACCCGTAATCAAATCACGTCCTCTGATAGTTGTATCTTCAATTGATGCAGCATCTTTAACTGATGCAGATGCAACGTCCATTTTTAATTGTTCAGCTGTTCTTTCACCAATCAATAAATTAAAGTTTTGACGAATATATGACACAATTGATTCATCCAATTTATCGCCAGCCATTCTGATAGAACGGCTTGAAACAATACCACCTAATGAAATTGTAGCAACATCTGTTGTTCCACCACCGATATCAACAACCATATTACCCGTTGGATCCATCACTGGTAATCCAGCGCCGACTGCTGCAGCAAATGGTTCTTCAATAACGTAGGCGTCACGCGCACCGGCAACACGAGTTGCATCAATAACGGCACGTTTTTCAACTTCTGTAACGCCACTAGGAACACATACCATTACATAAGGTTTACCTGCAGATTTACCTAAAGCTTTTTGAATGTAATATTTCATCATAGCAACTGTTGTGTCATAATCAGCAATTACACCGTCTTTCATTGGGCGAATAGCCACAATGCTACTTGGTGTACGACCGATCATTGCACGAGCATCTTCTCCAACAGAAACAATTTCATCAGTTTTAACATTTTTAGCGACGACTGAAGGTTCACGTAAAACAATACCTTTTCCCTCAACATACACGATTGTATTAGCTGTTCCTAAATCAATTCCTATATTCTTTGTTCCAAATCCAAACACAGTCTTTCTTCCCTTCATCGTCAGCCTTCTAGGCGCTTTTATTCGTAGTATTTACATTATATCATAATCAAAAGTGAGATTTCATTCAATATTTACTAATTTTTATTAAGTTTATCTTAAATTATTATAAGGTAATTAATTTTGAATCCATAATCTTATTAAGTTTATCATATCTAATTTCATAGAACAAGAGAGCACCCTTGATAATCAAAGGACGCCCTCTTCTTTCATACTAAGATATTTAGTATTACCCGAAATAATATGATCTAACAGCTCAATTCCCATAAGAATACCACATTTTTCAACTCTTTTAGAGAAAATAATATCATTCTTAGATGGTGTCACATGCCCACTCGGATGATTATGGACCAATATAATTTTAGCTGCACCATATTTTAATGCAACTGCAAAAATATCTCTTGGATGGACCGTTGCTGAATTCAAAGTTCCAATGAACAATGTCTCTTGTTTTACAATTTGATTTTTTGTATCCAAGAATAATCCAATTAAAAACTCTTGGTTTAATCCACCTAACTCAGCAACCATTCTAACCCCAGCATCATGACTTGAACAGATTTGTCCACAAATAAAATGAGGTTCACTGTTGATTCGTGTTCCCAGTGTAACAATAGCTTGTAATTGTAATGCTGTAGACTGATTATTCCCATCCATCAATAACTGATAATCTTTTAAACAACATTTTTTTAGTTGGCTTAAAGATTGGTAACGTGAAGAAAAATTATTAACACACTTTCCAACATCATTAGGGTTCGTTAATAATAAACTAAAAACAACCGTCAAAAGCTCTTTATCTGATAAATTATCACATTGATACTTTTGGATTTGTTCCAGTAGATATTCATTTGAGCAACTAGAAATAAGTGACATGGTGATTCCTCCTATTTTTTATTAAATACGAGAAATTCACTTATTTAAATTATTCTGATACAAAATAACTACGAACCTCCGAAATAAAGTACAACGATCCTGTCACAAGTAATAAATCATCAGAAGACATTTCGCCAACACTTTGAACTAATGCCTCTTTCCAACTTTCTTGAATGGAGACATTATCAAACTTATTAACGTTGAAATCATCTATTTTGCTTACTAGACGTGGCCCTGAAAATTGAGTTAGTATAACTCGTACATGAGGAACTGCAGCTAATTTTTCCAGCATTTGTTTGCCTTGCTTATCCGCTAGTACTGCAAAAATAATTGTGATTTCTTTATCTTGAAAATGCGTTTTAAGCAACTGCGTAATCCGATCCACTGCTGCGCTATTGTGCGCACCGTCTAAAATAACTAACGGTTCATCATTTACTTTTTCAAAACGTCCTGGCCATCGTGTCTCTGAAATACCTTGCCTAATTGATTTAGGACTAATGGCCCATCCCTGAATTTCAGCAACCTTCTCAAAAGTAGCAATTGCTGTTGCTGCATTTTCATCTTGAAATTCACCTAATAATGGCACAGAAAGTTGTTTAATATTCAATTTATTCGACGTATACGTTAAAATTTCTTCCCATGATGATTTTGTTCCCTCAGATTTAGCATTAAAATCCACTCCTAATCGAAAAATAGGACTATTTTTTAATTTAGCCTCATTATTAATCACGCTAAAGACTTCATCAGTTACTCTACCAACGATAATAGGCCGATTACGTTTAATGATACCTGCTTTTTGTTGCGCTATCTTTTCAATTGTATTACCTAATATTTTCATATGATCTAGACCAATTGTTGTAATAACTGAAATAATTGGATCAATAATATTAGTTGAATCATACTTCCCGCCTAAGCCCGTTTCAACAACTACAATATCTACAGGATTTATGCTGCCAAAGTATACAAACATCATTGCAGTAATAATTTCGAATTCAGTTGGTCCCCCCTCAAAATCGGCTAGTTCAATATCCATTCGATCAACAACTGGTTTCACGACATTTACTAAATGTAAAAGGGCGGTATCATCAATCATCTGTCCATTTAAGGAAATACGTTCATTAAATTTAACAATGAATGGTGAAGTATAAGTTCCTACATTCAACCCTTGTGCAATTAATAATTCACGTAAAAATGCAACTGTTGAGCCCTTTCCATTCGTTCCAGCAACATGAATCATCGCGATATTACCTTGTGGGTTATCTAAGCGTTCCATAAATGCTCGCATTCTATTCAAAGATGGACTTTTTTTAAATTTTGTTCGCCCATGAATAAAATTGAGTGCCTCTTCGTAAGTTGTGATCAATTTTCCGTCCCGCTTTCTAAAAAAAATAGACTTATCTCAGGTATATTGTACCCGAAATAAGTCTATTTTGTTAGATTAAACTTCTGCTTTTAAATCAGAAATTCTTTCCTTAGTTGCTGTTAATTTAATTTGGTAATCTGCTAATTTTTCTTTTTCTTTTGTAACTACTGCCTCAGGTGCACTAGCAACAAACTTTTCATTGCCTAATTTTTTAGTTCCACGCACAACTTCAACATCAAGTTTTTTAACTTCTTTTTCCAAACGAACAATTTCGTCATTCAAATCAATTAGTTCAGCAAGTGGCATATAAATCTCTGCTCCCGTAATTACAGACGTCATTGCTAGCTTAGGAGCAACAACATTTGAACTGATTTGAAGTTCCTTAGGATGACAGAATCGTTGAATAAATTCTTGATTGTCTTCAAAAATAATCTTTGTTTTTTCATCAGTTGTTTTAATCAATAAATCAACTGCACTGGACATAGGTGCATTTACTTCTGCACGATTATTTCTAACAGCACGAATTAATTCAATTAAATTGTTCATATCAATAACTGATTGTTCATCTTCAAATTCTGGATGAACCACTGGGTAATCTGCAACAACAATTGATTCCCCTTCATGAGGCATTGTTAACCAAAGTTCTTCAGTTACAAATGGAATAATTGGATGAAGCAATTTCAATGTTTGATCTAAAACATAAGCCAAAATTTGTTGTGTATTTTGCTTAACTGTCAGATCTTCACCATTAAGATTTTCTTTACTCATTTCAATATACCAATCACAGAAGTCATTCCAGATGAAATTGTATAGAGCACGACCAGCTTCACCAAATTCAAAGACATCAAATAAGCGTGTAACTTCAGAAACAGTTGTATTTAATCGGCTTAATATCCATTTGTCAGCAAGCTGCCATTCTGATTTAGCTGGTAATTCAATTTTATCCACACCATCTAAATTCATAATAACAAATCGACTAGCATTCCAAATTTTATTAATAAAGTTCCAAGAAGCATCCATTTTAGTGTAACTAAAACGAACATCTTGTCCTGGTGCAGATCCATTAGATAGGAACCAACGAAGTGCATCTGCTCCATACTTTTGAATAACGTCCATTGGATCAATCCCATTACCAAGTGATTTACTCATTTTACGGCCATTCTCATCACGAATTAATCCATGAATCAAAACGTGTTCAAATGGACGTTCATCTGTAAATTCTAAGCTTTGGAAAATCATTCGTGATACCCAGAAGAAGATAATATCATATCCTGTGACAAGCGTATTAGTTGGGAAATAACGTTTAAAATCAGGTGCATCAGTATTTGGCCAACCCATTGTTGAAAATGGCCATAAAGCACTTGAAAACCACGTATCTAAGACATCATTATCTTGTTCCCAATTTTCGATATCAGTTGGTGCAACCTCACCAACGTACATTTCGCCAGTTTCTTTATGATACCAAGCTGGGATTTGATGTCCCCACCATAATTGACGTGAAATAACCCAATCATGAACATTTTCCATCCACTGTGTAAATGTATTTTCAAATCGTTCTGGGACGAATCCAACTTTGTCATCCCCTTGTTGGAATTTCAAAGCTTCTTCTGCGAGTGGTTTCATTTTAACAAACCATTGTGTTGATAAACGGGCCTCAACTTGAACGCCAGTTCTTTCAGAATGACCAACACTATGTGTAATTGGATCAATCTTAATCATTAAGTCCTCAGCTTCAAGATCTTTAACAATTGCTTTACGTGCTTCAAAACGGTCCATGCCAACATATTTACCAGCATTTTCGTTCATTGTTGCATCTTCATTCATTGTATTAATACGAGGTAAGTCATGGCGATTACCTACTTCAAAGTCATTAGGATCATGAGCAGGTGTTATTTTAACCATCCCTGTCCCAAATGCCATATCAACATAATGATCTGTAATAATAGGAATTTCTTTGTTAACAAGTGGTAGAATGACTTTTTTACCAACAATATCTTTGTAACGATCATCATCAGGGTGAACAGCAACAGCGACATCGCCCATCATCGTTTCTGGACGTGTTGTCGCTATTTCAATAAATCCAGAACCATCAGCGAATGGATATTTAACATGATAAAAAGCACCTTCATCATCTTGATGAATGACTTCAATATCTGATAAAGCGGTTCTTGCTTTAGGATCCCAATTAATAATGTATTCGCCACGATAGATTAATCCTTTATTATATAAATTAACAAAGACTTTTTTTACGGCATCTGACAAGCCGTCATCTAATGTGAAACGTTCACGACTATAATCGAGTGATAATCCCATTTTAGCCCATTGCTTATGAATAACATCAGCGTATTCATCTTTCCAATCCCAAACTTGTTGTACAAATTTCTCACGGCCTAAATCATAACGCGTCACACCTTGTTCAGCTAGTTTAGCTTCAACCTTTGCTTGTGTTGCAATTCCAGCATGGTCCATTCCTGGTAACCAAAGCGTATCAAAGCCTTGCATTCTTTTTTGTCTAATTAAAATATCTTGTAATGTTGTATCCCAAGCATGGCCTAAATGTAATTTACCAGTAACATTAGGCGGTGGAATAACGATTGAATAAGGTTTTGCTTCTGGATTAGCATTAGGTTTAAATAAATCTTTTTTCAACCATTCTTCATAACGGCCAGGTTCAACCTGACTTGGATCATATTTTGTTGATAATTCAACTTCTTTTGTCATGAGTTCTCCTTTTCATCTATCAATTTTATTTTAGGCATAAAAAAACACCGTCATCAAAAAACATTTCTGTTTTAGGACGACAGTGCCGTGGTACCACCTAAATTGGGTTTTAACCCCTCTTAATTACTTTTTAACGAACAATAATGTCCGGTTATTCCTACTTAATTTCAGAATAACGACTCCTGAGCTACCACCATAATGTCTAATTAAAATGTTTCAGCCTAGCATTTTATCTCTGAAATGACTGGTGTTCTCATTCTTTGTCTGTAGTCACATTTTAGCGTTTATTCTGAAAATCGTCAATATTTTATTTTTTTAATTCTTCAAGTAGTTTAGCGTAGTCTGGCTCATTTGAGATTTCCGTAACCAGTTCTTCATAAATAACATGTCCAGTTTCATCTAAAATGAAAACCATTCGAGCCATATGACCAAATTCCGGAACATCTAATCCAGTAACTTTCGCAAAATTCCCCTTATCTGCATGAAGCAATTGTAAATTGTTTACACCCTCAGCGGCACACCAATTTTTTTGATCTTCTTTTGAATCATCAGATACGGTAATAAATTCGATATCTCTAAAATTATCTGCTTCCATATTAAAACGTTTTGTTTCTATACTGCAAACACTTGTCGTAATACTTGGAACAACACTTAATACTAATTTTTTACCTGTACTTTTAGGTAATGTTACAACTTGATCATTTTCATCGTACGCATTAACTGTAGGAAAAACTTCCCCTACTTTTGGTGCTTCCCCAACTGTATCCATTTCACTACCATGACGAGTTACTTTCATAATTGACCACCCTTTCTTTATTTATCTCTATCTTACTCAATTACTGTTTAAGAAGCGACTTATTTGATTGGACAAAAAAAGATTAGACCGATTTGTCTAATCTTTTAAAGTGCTACTATAGTAATTCTGCGAATAATTCACTATTTTCATTTAAATATTCTTCGCCAACACGAATCTTGCTAACCTTGACACCTGCCAATGCACGTTCCATTAAGCCATCGATATCCAAACGAGCTTCAAATTCCCTTGAACGGTCTAAACGAGGCTTTGTTTTAGGTGCTGGTGGGGCAAAAATTGTACAACAATCTTCAAATGGTTTAATTGAAAGTTCAAATGTATCAATTTTTTTAGCAACATCAATAATTTCATTTTTATCCATTGAAACGACTGGTCGAATAATTGGCATTGTTGTAACGTCATTAATTGCAACCATGCTTTCAAGTGTTTGAGAAGCAACTTGGCCTAATGATTCTCCATTAAAGATTGCTAATCCACCACGTAATTCGGCAATTTTTTCAGTTAAACGTAACATGAAACGACGTGTTATGGTCATTAAATATGGTTCTGGTACATCATGTTTAATTTGCTCTTGAATCTCAGTAAAAGGAACTTCAATAAATTGAATCGTTCCAACATAAGGTGTCAATTTAACTGTTAGTTCTTTAGCCTTAGCTAAAGCTTGTTCACTTGTATATGGTGGACTGAAGAAATGAACCATCTCCATTGAAACACCACGTTTCATACCAAGGTACCCTGCAACAGGCGAATCAATTCCACCTGATAACATTAACATCCCTTTACCAGCAGTACCAACGGGTAAACCACCAGCACCCTGACGCGTTTCAGAAGATAAGAAAATCCCATTTGAACGAACTTCAACACGTAAAATAATATCAGGCTGTTTCATTTTAACAGTAATGCCAGGCACGTGATCTAAAATCCAGCCACCTAGTTCGTCATTCAACTCATTAGTATCTAATTCAAAATCATGATCAGAACGACGTGTGTTAACTTTAAATGTTGTCCCTTCAACAAATTGCTCACTAATCATTGCTACAGCTGTTTCTTTAACTAAATCCATATCTTGTTCAACGCGAATTGCAGGTGAAAAATTTTGAATCCCAAAAACCTGTGATAAACGTTGCATAACTAATTCGCTGTCGTCACCGTTTAAATTAATGTGCATCCGATCACGATTTGCTTTAACAACTAAATCATCAAAACCATGTAAACTATTTCGAACGTTTGTTCCTAGGCGATCAATAAAGTTCCTCTTATTTTTTCCTTTTGTTGATAGTTCGCCATAACGAACCATTATCTCTGTATATTGCATGTCGACATCCTCTCATTATTTAGAATTAATTTTTTCAAATTTATGATACAAAATATCAAAAATACGATTAAATTCTTTTGCTTCTTCTAGCGTATTATTTCCATCAAAACTGATTCGAACGGCTGATTTAGCAAGCGGTTCTGGCACATTCATTGCTAATAATGTGCCAGATGCTTGATTTTTCTTTGATGAACAAGCACTTGTAGTTGAAATATATATTCCTTCACTTTCAAATGCATGAACAATTGATTCGCCACGAACACCCTCAATTGCAAAACACAATATATGTGGCGCAAAATTTGATTGTAATTTTGAAAAAGTTGTAATCTTATCAAACTTACTAATATGGTTGAAAACTAATTCTTTAACAGCTTTTTGTTTCATCACCATCTTAGTTTCATCTGTTAATAATAATCGCAATGCTCTTGCCATGCTAGCAATTGCAGGTACATTTTCAGTTCCGCTACGTAAGTTATGTTCTTGTCCACCACCTGTAAGAAGTGGTTCAATGTGACGACCTCTTTTACTGTAAATAAACCCTACTCCACGTGGCGCATGAAATTTATGCCCAGAGAACGTTACAAAATCTACTCTGTCACTCATAAAAGCTTCTTGCACACCTTTACCAATGGCTTGAACAGCATCCACATGAAAATGAACTGTTGGATAATCTTTTAGTACGTCCCCAATTTCAACTAAAGGCTGAATGGTTCCAATTTCATTATTAACTGCCATAACTGAAACTAAAATAGTATCAGATCTCAAAGCAGCCTTTAAATCATCAATACTAATTCGCCCCTCATCATCAACTGGCAAATAGGTAACCTCAAAACCAAGCTGTTCCAGCTGAGCCATTGTATTCATAACAGCAGGATGCTCAACGGTTGTCGTAATTAAGTGCTTACCATGGTTCATTTTTGCCATAGCCGTTCCTTTAATTACCCAATTGTCACCTTCAGTTCCACTTCCAGTAAATAATATTTCATCTTCAAATACATTTAATAAGCTTGCGATCTGTTGGCGTGACTGCTCTAATAAATTATGAGCTATCTCACCTAAGTTATTTAGGCTAGATGGATTACCCCATACTTGGTCACTAACTTTATTATATGTATCTAAAACTTCGGGCGTTATTTTTGTTGTTGCGCTATTATCAAAATAAATCATTAGTTACCTTCTTTTCTGAAAAATACTTTTCTCATTATAATATACTTCGTACCAGATTGACACTTTTTATTCATCCCTGGTGTTTCTTTATAGAATATAAAAGTGGCGACTGAACAAATTAATGCCCTAGTCCCCACTTAATATAGTTACTATTCAATTTCAAAGCTGTCTTCCATATTATCATAATATTGTTTCTCTATTTTTTTATATGAACCAGGCTCTACTTTATCTAATGCAGTCGCAATTGTTTCCAAACTAGCTGCATAATTAAAATCATTATTAAATAATTGCTTTGCCTTTTCAAATGCAATTGCAATCTCTTCATTCGAATTTCTAAATCTATTCGCATATTGTAGTAAACTCTCAGATAACGATGCACTATCAATAAGATCGTGTGTCTTATCTTCTAAACTTTCAAGATCTGCTTCAATATCGATAATTTGTTTTGCAATTTTTTCAATGTTAATTCTTAATTTACCAATTGCTACTTCAACTTCTTCAATTTCATCACTAACAACATAGAAAAAATCTAAGTAATCATTAGGTAGTCCTGGAAGATTAACCTGTTCAACTTGTCTTTTAATTTGATGTAATTCAATATCAAATCTTTGAATTGTTGCGCTGGCCTTTTTTTCATTGCTACGTAAATCCTGAATACTAGCATCAATTTTTTGTTGTTCAGATTCAATTTTTTCTAACAACTTAGAGTTTTGTTCAACTCGCTCAGCCATCTCGCTATAAATTGCTTCACCAGAATCAATAACCGCTTTATCAGTATCATGTTGTGCATCAATGTCCCTAATTTGTTGATTTAATTTTTGCGCGTCTTCTAATTCATTATGACTTAATTCATAATTTTGACCCAATCTATCTAATTCAACTAAAAGCATTTGACTTTGTTTTTCAGCATGATCAATGAATTTACGATAACTTTCTTCTTGCTTTTCTATCTTATCTTTTGCGGCCAACTCTTTTTCCATAACATCATATAAATAATCAATTTGATTAGCCATGTCATTAACTGCAACAATTGTTGACGCTACTTCTAGGTTCTCTAATTTAAGTAATGTTTCGTCAACACGTGTTTGAATTTCGTCTATTTGTTTAGGGATGTCATCCCCCACTGGAAAATTATAATTTTCATCCGTTAATTTCATGTAACCAGATTGTAATTCAGCAAGTTGATCTGGAAATTCGTTCTTCAAACTTTTATATAGTGGTGGAATCTCATCAAGAATCTTTTCTAACGAAGTTGTATCTTCTCTTAACTTACTTAAAACTTTTTCAGCCGTATCATGATCTCCAGCACTCGTTAATGTTGAAAAACGGTCAAAATCATCTTCAAGACCAGTTAGTTTATCCTCAAGTTTATCGATACTAGGTCCATACGAAAAGTTCTTTGATAATAATGTTTTACGTAAATCCTGATATTTTTTTTCAAGTGAATCAACAGCTTGATGATTACTTTCATCACTTTCTTTCAACGACGTTAATGCTTTTTCAATCCCTTTAAGTGTTTTTTCACTTGAAATTAATTTTACTTCTATTTCTGCCGCTAATTGACGGTTAGAAAGAAATTGATATTTCGAGTTTGCTTCATATGCTTCATTAATTTGTGTCGAAATTTTAGGCAATTTTGCATTTTGCACTTCTTTAAAGTCTGATTGTAATGCTGAAAATGTTTTAAGACTTTCACCTGTTAACCCCAAATCCTTCGTTAACTGAAGCTGTTGTTCAACTTCAGAATGAGCAATAACCTTTACTTGATCACGAAATGTTTCGAATTTTTTTTCATTGCGTTTCTGAAGAAAAAACGCTGTTGCATAGATAATAATGGCTACTACTATTATTCCAACAAAAATCTGTGTCATATCCTAATCCCGCCTTTAGCTTACTAAAATTTATATTTACTTTTCACATTCAAATTTTATGCTTCTAATCATTATATCATAGACCTTTAAAGCGTTCACTAGCTTTTATCTATTATTTATAGAAATTAATGTTATTAATTATATACATTCTTTTTATTATGTAAACAAACGTGAAAACAAATTGACATTAGTTTAAAAAGACAGTATGATGAGTCTTGTGTAAAATAATGCAGCGGTGGACGGTAAGCTCGTCAACAGTTTGTTGCCCAATTGTCTTGGTTCAATTAGTACCCTTTCAGCTGCAAAGGTGAACATTGCAAAACAAACTGCACGAATACTAAGTTCACAAAGGATTATTTTACTCCAAAACAAATATTGGAGGAATTTATATATGTCACGTTATACTGGCCCAAGTTGGAAAGTTTCACGTCGATTAGGTCTTTCTTTAACAGGTACTGGTAAAGAATTAGCTCGTCGTCCTTATGCACCCGGTGATCATGGTCAAAACAATCGCCGTAAATTATCAGAATATGGTTTACAATTACGAGAAAAACAAAAACTTCGTATGATGTACGGTTTATCAGAACGTCAATTTGCTAACTTATTTATTAAAGCTGGTACAATTCGCGAAGGTAAACATGGTGTTAACTTCATGATCTTACTTGAAGGTCGTTTAGACAACGTTGTTTATCGTTTAGGTTTGGCTTCTACTCGTCGCCAAGCTCGTCAATTGGTAAACCATGGTCACATTACTGTTGATGGCAACCGCGTTGATATTCCTTCATACGCAGTTGAAATCGGTCAAGTAATCTCATTACGTGAAAAATCAAAGAGTTTACAAATTGTTAAAGACGCAATGGAAGCATTAGTTGGCCGTCCACAATTCGTACAATTTGATGCTGATAAATTAGAGGGTTCATTAACTCGTTTACCAGAACGTGAAGAACTTGAAGCAGATATCGACGAATCACTTATCGTTGAATACTACAACAAATTATAATTTCAAATTAAAAAACATCTCATTCTTAATGAGATGTTTTTTTTGTCCATATTTTATAGATTTCAATTAGTGGCAGTAATGTATTTTTCAAGTCGTTTAGTTGTTTATATTCATTTAAGCTAAAAAACTCATCTTCAATAGCTAAATTCTGTCCAATCAATAGTTCTTTAGTTTGTACACTACTCCACTTTTGACTATCAGTAAGTGTTATTGTGTTTGCTAAAGTACCCGTCTCTTTATTTGTATGATCCACTGACCACACGAAAGTATCTTCTAGTTTCTGAATCATTATTATTGATTCAGAAACGCCCTCTTCATACAAGCTTTTGTCTTTAATATCTGCTAATGCAGATAACCAGATAAATAACCGATCATCCCAATAACCAATTTCAAAATGTGGCATCATTTTATAGCCACGTTTATTCTCGCTAAAAGCCATCCAAGTATCAGGCGGTGGATTTTTTGATCTTCTAGCATGTTTTGCAATGTGCAAATACATTTTAATTCCTAATTGTTCTTCTAAAAAAGGTAGTAGTTCAGCTCCCACCTTTTCGAATTTGGGATCAATAATTGTCTTTATTTTTTTTAATCGTCCGTCTAATGTTTGATCTTTAAAAATTAAAAAATCATCTTTTATAAACATTTCGCTCTCTCCTTTTGTATCAAACATGGTATGCTAAATTCATAACTTACTGAAAGGTGGTCAACTCCATGACTGAAAATAACTTAGATCCACATCTTCAATCTGGCCTTTACGGAACACCTCAACTTCATCCCGATGAACAAAGAAAGTACTTAGGGACATTTAGAGAGCGGGTCAGCCTAGCAATGACTGTTGCTGAGGTAACAGCATCTAAAAATATGGCTGGATTTGAAAAAGAACTACTTGAACATCCCGACTATCATGTTCTACTTAATGGTACAATTGATCAGAATATATTAGCCCCATACATCACCTTAACGCATAAGCATGATGTTAAATTTACATTAACATCAAATAATGATACTCCTGATGGGGTTGAAATTATGGGGCTAGTTGTCGCTTCTGAAAAAAATGCGATTAATGAATCTGTTATTGATATTAATGAAAAATATCCAATTATACAAGTTGAAACGCCAGAAAAGAAAAAATCATTTTTTGAAAATTTATTCGATTAGCATAAAAACTTAAACTAACACTTTTATATTAAGTGTAGTTTAAGTTTTTTATTTGGTTTCTAAAATCTTTACTATTTCATTAGCAATAGGCTGGTTATCTCCAAAATTAGGAAACGAATTTATCGATAAATCAGGAGCCGTTTCAATTGAAAGAACGGTTAAAGCATCCCTATGTCTATAGTCATATGCTATATACAAGTTAGGAATAACCACATCAACTGCCCCCATCGTCATTTTTAAACGTTTTGCATAACCTTCAATTAACGCTATATATGATTCGTCCATTTGATTGCTAACTTCATTTTGATTTGCACCCGAATAAAAATTACTATCATATCTAATGATTGCTTCAGACCCTCTTGAAATAACAGTTGATTCAGTAATACCTTGTGATGCTATTGTTTGATGTTCAACTTCTGACAATTTAAGCGGATACCATGGACCTTGACTAGTACGTTCTACTTGTGCATTTTTTATTGTAATTAACTGTGCCAACGTCTTTCGTCCATCGCCAACTACACTAACTGGTAATCTTTCAACAATACCCTTTACATGGCCACCTACAATCATAAATCGATAGACTGACCCAACAGTAATTTCTTCAATTAAAACTTGTGTATCAATTGATAAGATACGTTTAACGGCTTCTTTATACTCGCTTAACGTCGGAGCCACTCGAAATACATGTGTTGCTTGACTGCTCTTTATGAATCTTGGCTTAATAACTAATGCTTTGTTGACTACATCTGCATAATAGTTCATAGCTTCATCTAAAGTGTGTACATTAATACTACTAGGAACTTTAATATCAAGGTTGCCCAATATTTTTTTAGTTGTTTGCTTGTCATATGCAATTTTGTTTAAAACACTGGTATCTAAATCAGAAATTACCCCATTTTGCAGAAGATGTCCGTTCACCCGTATGACGTCCAAATCACTGTCAACAAGATCAAAATAAGACCCTCTTTTTATCAACGCTGCTAAAATAAGCTGCGTATTTTTCGAGTAACAGTTAAAGCCAATCAATGAACTTAACTGTGACTGATACTTTATCTTATTAGATTTTGCTTGTTCCATTGCAAAATCAGCCAACGATTTATTAATATCTTCATCAACTATCCTTGCACTCAGACTCAATTCAGGTCGTTCAAATTGTAATTTAAATTGAACTAATGTATCCTCTAAATTTTTATCTAGATAAAAATTATCATTAAATAAAATTAATTCGTTCAGCAGTTTTATTGCAGCATTTTTAACAATCGAGGTTGTTTTAGGGTCTTCTATTGCCACCTCATTTTTTAATTGTTTCGCTTTAAATATAATATCATCAACTTCATTTTCTGCCATATCTGGCGTCATTAGAAAGTAAGCCGCTAATAATTGAATAAACTTAATTGTGTCACCTTGAATACCAACACGAGAAAATGGATCAACATCAAATCCACGGAGTTCAATATAATTAACACCAGATGAAATTAATGTATCTTCCTTTTTAGTAGCTGATTTAAATTGTACATCTCCATAATATTCAGAAAATGATAACAATTTACCATTCTGGACCATCTTATTAAGTGACGTAACGTATGAGTTAATTGATCGATAAGAAGCTTGAACTGAACTATCAATATTGGTATAGCCAAATTCACTGTTTCTAACACTTCTAACCGGATGACAAGCATTATAATTAGTACTTTCAACAATTGGTGTTGCTCCAAACAAGTAAGTTGTAAGCCAACTCTTTTCCATAAATTTGCGTCCAATTTTTAAATAGACGTAATTATGAAATTCTATATAAGAATTAAAATAACTATGAAACTCAGAATCAAATAAAATCTGAATTACTTTTTCTGGAAAGCTAAAATTAAGATGTACAGACGTAAAAAGTTGACGTTTTTTTCCATACTTTTCTGCTAATTTATTTCGGTATATAAATCCTAATTCATCTGGATGCGCTATTCTTACTTTAGATTCATCCACTGGTAATTTAGGAATTGAACTCAATGGCCATAACTGTTCATCACTATCCAATTCTTGTGTTGCGACTTGTTGAATGGCATCTAGATAGTTAATAACATTATCAGCCCCCTCAATTGGTGGCGTGATAAATTCCATTTGTGATTCGCCAAAATCTGTTTTTATATAAGGATGTTTAAATCTATCTCCTAATGATTCAGGATGATCAGTTGAACTCAGCACTCCCGTATTCTTCACTCTTTGAGTTTCTCGCTCTAATCCTATCAACGATTTTCTAAGTAGAGGTGCGAGCTTTTCTTCCTGAATTTGTAATCCGATTGCATCTAGTTTCATATCATTGTGCCTCCTCATTTGTCTATTACATTGTACCAAATATTTGAATTAATCCTTCATATTTGCAATCCATTGTGCCAATTAAATTTATGCAATATGCTATACTATTCTTTAGTAATCAACGTGAAAGGAGCCACATATGTTACAACCACTTGCATTCAGAATGCGACCAACTAAAATTGAAGAAGTCGTTGGCCAACAACACCTTGTTGGTCCAGGTAAAATTATCAAACGAATGGTCGAAGCAAAACTGCTTTCATCTATGATTTTATACGGACCACCTGGCACTGGTAAAACGAGTATCGCCAGTGCTATTGCCGGATCAACTCAGTATGCATTTCGTAAATTAAATGCTGCAACTGATTCTAAGAAAGACCTTGAAATCGTAGCTGAAGAAGCAAAAATGAGCGGTACTGTTATTTTACTTTTAGATGAAATCCATCGATTAACGAAACCTAAACAAGACTTCTTATTACCCCACTTAGAAAGTGGCCAAATTATTTTAATCGGTGCAACAACAGAAAATCCTTACATTACCATCAATCCAGCTATTAGAAGTCGAACACAAATCTTTGAAGTTAAACCTTTAGACGAAAATGATATTGAAACTGCACTTGATCGTGCACTAGTAGATAAAAATATTGGTCTCGGAAATCTTAATATTAATTTAGAAGCTAATGCACGGTTACACTTAGCGCGAGCAACCAACGGAGATTTACGTAGTTCTTTGAATGCACTTGAACTAGCTGCTAAGTCAACCCCACCTGATAGTTCAGGTGTCATTACCTTATCACTATCAGTCATAGAAGAGTGTCTACAAAGAAAAGCATTAACCCATGATAAAGATGGCGATGCTCACTATGATGTTATTTCTGCTTTTCAAAAATCAGTAAGAGGTTCCGATGTTAACGCGGCTTTACATTACTTAGGACGTTTAATTCTTGCTGGTGATTTACCTACAATTGCAAGGCGTTTAATCACAATGGCATACGAAGATGTCGGATTAAGTAGCCCTGCAGCATGTGCTAGAACCTTAACTGCTGTACAGGCGGCAGAAAAAATTGGCTTTCCAGAGGCTAAAATACCTCTGTCTAACGCAGTAATTGATCTCTGCCTCTCACCCAAATCAGACTCGGCAAATGTTGCCATAAATAATGCAATTGCTGATATTGAAAAAGGTGGTTTTGGAGATATTCCTGCTCATTTAAAAGATTCACATTACAAAGGTGCTGCAGATTTAGGTCATGGTATTGGTTATAAATTTCCACATAACTATCCAAATGATTGGGTTGCCCAACAATATCTTCCAGATAAATTGAAAGATGCTAATTATTATGAGCCTAAAGCAAACGGGCGTTATGAACAAGGACTTAAAGAACAATATAGTAAATTACATCCATCAAAAAGATGATTTGTTGCCGCTTACATCATAATTGTTGCACCTTTTAAAAGTCTGTGCTATATTAAAGATGAAGTTCTGAAGTGTACGCGTTATCTTATTAGAATGTTGACCGAACAAATAATTATACCTAGGCGTCAACTTGATAGGCTAGCTAATTTCAAGCCTTTTCACTTGGTAGTTAGAGGCTAGTACAGTCGATGCCACCTGCTTCACTGCGGGCTCAACTCACGAAGATGATTAACGGCACTACGCGGATATTCCAAAGCTTTTGCTTTGATGGTCTGGGCAAACTATGTTTGCTCAGACTTTTTTTATTAAGAATAAAGGAGTCTTTAAATGTTAATTCGGATACTTTTAGCCGTTCTTTCACTCTTACTCTTGACTATCGGCTATTACTTATTCTCACATCGCAACAAAAATTTTATGATATTTAAACCTGAGTCAAACCAGGTGCTAAGCTCAATACTACTTGTCTTTGGGTTAATTATCTGTATTGAAAGCTTAGTTGGCTTAATTTCAGTAATCATTTTTATACCCATATTTTGTGGGATACTAGTTACTCTAGCCTGCCTTACGGTTGGTGCTTTAACAATTATTTTATCTTTTTTTATGCATTAATCTAACTTTGTAACCGTTTTTACTTCTATTTTCATTCGTTTTGTCGTAAAATAGAGGTATATAAAAGAAAGAGGTGGCCGACCATGTTACAACAATATAAAAATATTTTAGTTCCTGTAGATGGTTCTGATGAAGCAAAATTAGCATTCGAAAAAGCAGTACAAGTAGCTTTAAGAAATGGCGAAGATTCTACACTTCATCTTTTGCATGTTATTGACACTAGAGCATTCCAAAATATCTCAAGTTTTGATACGTCAATGGTTGAACAAGTTAGTGATACAGCAAAAGAGACATTGAATAAGTATATTGCACAAGCAAAAGCAGCTGGTCTTAAGAATGTTGACTACTCAATTGAGTATGGTTCTCCAAAAGTAGTTATTGCTAAAAATGTTCCTATTAATTTAGATATTGATTTAATTGTGATCGGCGCTACTGGATTGAATGCAGTCGAACGATTATTAATTGGTTCAGTTACAGAATACGTAACTCGAGTTGCTGTTTCTGATGTCTTAGTTGTTCGAACAGATTTAAATAACACACCTGCTCTTAAAAATAATCTTAAAAAATAAAAAAAGAAATTAGCCATAATTGGTTAATTTCTTTTTATTTTGTCTTGAATTTACATAAAGTAATATGGTCATCTACCATACCCATACTTTGCATCAATGAATAAATAATTTTAGGACCAACAAACTTAAACCCTAATTTCTTCAATTCTTTAGATAACTTTTTTGAAATGTCGGTTTCAGCTGGAACATCCTCTGCATGTCGCCAGAGATTATTAATTGGTTTATTTGCTACAAATTCCCATAAAAATGAATCAAATGATTGCCCATCTTGGTTCATTCTTATGATCGCCTGTGCATTCGCGATAATAGCGATAATTTTTTGCTTATTTCGAATAATATCTGCATTTTCCATTAGTTCCGCAATTTTATCTTCATCAAATTGACTAACTTTGTAAATTGAAAAATTTTCAAAAGCGTGATTAAAATGATTACGTTTATTTAAAACGGTCTTCCAGCTCAACCCTGCTTGCATTAATTCTAAACTCAATAATCTGAATAGTTGTTGATCGCCATAAAGCGGCTTTCCCCATTCTTCATCATGATAATCTTGCATTAACTGATTACCCGATTGGGCCCATGGGCATCTTTCCATATTCTATTCTCTCCTTCACTCAAATAAAAAAGATTACTAGTGCTGTCTCCAGACTAATAATCTTCTTAAAATTTAGATTTCAGGTAATTCAGTAAAGTCATAATGTAATTCTTTAACAGCGGCATGTTCGTCGAATGCTAATTGGATTAATTTATCAATTAATTCTGAATAACCAATTCCTGAAACTTCCCACAATTGTGGATAAAGCGAAATGTTTGTGAATCCAGGTAACGTATTTAGTTCACCAAGATATGGAATACCATCTTTAACTAAGAAATCAATTCGTGCTAAACCACGACAACCCAATGCTTCAAAAGCACGTAATGACATGTCTTGGATTTCTTTTGTTAATTCATCTGGTAATTCAACAGGCATTTCAAATTCCACACCTGAAGCATCAACGAATTTATTATTGTAATCGTAAAATACATCAGATTTAGGTACGATAACTGCACCTAATTTTGAAGCTTTTAAATCAGTATTTCCAAGAATTGAACATTCAATTTCATCAGGATTTTCGATTGATTCTTCAACTAAAAGCTTTGTGTCATATAAAAATGCATCTTCTATACCTTCAAGGAATTCTTTTTCGTTATGTGCCTTATGAATACCAACTGATGATCCTTGGTTAGCTGGTTTAATGAAAACAACTTCTCCAAGTTCCTTACTAATGTGTGCGTAAGTCATTTCAGCACGATTGTTGGCCTTAACAACCAAATATTTAGTATTTCTGATATTATTTAACGTTAACATTTTCTTAGTTAAATCTTTATCAAATGAAATTGCTGATGAACGAACATCACTACCAATATATGGTTTATCTAAAAGTTTAAATAATCCTTGAATTGTACCATCTTCACCCATATTACCATGAATAACTGGATAAAAAAGATCAATATCTTTAACTTCAGTTAAACTCATGATATTAGCTAACGGATTTGTAAAATCAATTGTTGGTAAGACATCTTCAACAACTTTTGCTTCTGGTTCGCCATCAAAAATGCGACGTGAAGCAGCATCTCCAAGTAGTACACCTTCCTTTGTAAACATGAATAAACTAACTTCGTACTTATTTTTATCCATTGCATCGTAGATATTATGTGCTGAACGTTTTGAAACGTCATGTTCTGATGAATTACCACCAAAAAGTAATCCAATGTGTATCTTTTCGCTTGTCATCATATTCTCCATTCCTATTGTATTATTTTTGTTCGCTTTAAACTCTTAGTCTAAATAATACCATGTTTATAGTAGATCTGTCATTTACGTTTGCTATTTTATTTAAACATTTAAAATCCACATGAAAAGTAAGAACACAAAGAACAGTCCGTACATGATTGGATGAACATCTTTTCGACGACCAGCAGCAATCATTGTAATTGGATAAAAAATCATTCCCAAAGCAATCCCGTCAGAGATACTATAAGTTAATGGCATACCAATTACAATTAAAAATGCTGGAATTGCAATTTCCATTTTTGTCCATTCGATTTTTGTTAAAGATTGTGCCATCAATACACCAACAATAATTAATGCTGGAGCAGTGACCTGTGTTGTTACAACTGATAATAATGGCGAGAAAAATATCCCGACAATAAATAATAATCCAGTTGTAACAGCCGTTAAACCTGAGCGTCCACCAACGGCGATACCTGCTGAAGACTCAACATATGCACCAACTGGAGATGTTCCTAAAACAGAGCCAGCAAGCATTGCTGTTGAATCAGCAACTAAAGCTTTACCGACACGAGGCATTTTATTGTCTTTCATGAATCCGGCTTGTTGAGCTAACCCAACAAGTGTTCCAGCAGTATCAAAGAAAGTAACTAACAAGAAGGTTAAAACGACTACCCATAACTGAACCGTGTTAATATCACTAATATGTTTAACGCCTTGCATAAATGTTGGGGCCAAACTTGGGGCACCGGCAACAACTTGTGTTGGCATTTTAATTAATCCTGTGATGAATCCTAGAATAACTGTTGCAAACATCCCAATAAAAATACCACCTGGAACACGTCTAACCATTAAAATTGCAGTAACAATTAAGCCAAAGATTGTTAACCATGTTGTACCAACGGTCAATGGACCTAGGCCCACAACTGTGGATTTGTTTGCGATAATTAAGCCACCATCTTGTAAACCGATAAAAGCAATAAATAAACCAATACCACTTGAGATAGCGTATTTTAAGTTACTTGGAATAGCATTAATAATCATTTCGCGTAGTTTAAAAATAGTAATTAAAATAAAAATTAGTGATGCTACAAATACACCTGCTAAAGCTGTTTGCCATGGAATTCCCATACCTATAACAACTGAATATGAGAAAAAGGCATTAATACCCAATGCGGGAGCTGTTGCTATTGGGTATTTAGCTAAAATACCCATTAAAATACAGCCTAAAGCACTTGATAATGCAGTTGCAGTAAATACTGCCCCTTTGTCCATCCCCGAAGCACTTAAAATCGTAGGATTAACAAATAATATGTAAGCCATTGATATAAACGTTGTAAAACCAGCTAACATTTCGCGTTTAACCGTTGTATGTAACTGATCAATTTCAAAATATGATTTAATGCGATTAATCATTTTAAATCTCCTTTTCATAAATACATTTGTTCGTGTTTATCTCATTAATGAGCAATTACAATTTTACTATATTCGTATATTAATGTAAATAATATTATTAAACTGTATTTTGTTAAGGATTTATTCAAATAGAACTTATACTGTAATAATTTTATCAATTTTAATATCAAACTGATTACTTGTCCATTTCTCAGAAATTACATTTTGAACGTCCAAACAAAGTGAAATTGTTTTTGGTTGATATTTTGCAATATACCGATCATAATAACCACCGCCAAAGCCAATCCTTTGATTATTCTCTAAATTAAACCCAACTCCTGGTACAATCACTAAATCTAAATTATTCTTTTCAAGTGCAACATTATATTCAGGTTCTAATAGTCCATAATCACTTTTTATAAGCACCTGTTCAATAGATAAGTAAGGTAAAAATGCAAGTTGCTTTTCAGGCATCGTTTTTGGTATATACACCCTCTTACCTTGAGACAGTGCCGCCAATAGTAATTCGTTAGTACTAAACTCAATCGATTGACTAATTGTTAATCCGATTGAATCAGCCGATTCCCATTCTTCAGATTGTAAAACTTTATCAATAATTGCCTTCTCCTGATTCCTTTTTTCAAGGACCTTATTTTTTGCCAAATCAACCATCTTGTTAATAATCATTTTTCTAATTTCTTTTTTACTCAATAGCTTATACCTCCGCGTTAAATTCACCAGTTATTACAAACTTTCCAATCATCTTACCATTTTCAACAACTTCAGAAGCCGTTCGTAAATTATCGGCGTTAATCCCCACCAATGATTTAGTCATCGTTGATTTTAGTTTGCCTTCATCTAATAACGTGGCTAAGCGATTTAATGTTTTACCTTGAGAGCTCATATCTGCCGTGTAATATACACCTTTAGTAAAAACTGTTAGCCATTTAAACTCATTACTTTTATTTTTTAATTTACCAATTGGTAAATTATCAGATGTGCCCACAATTGAAGTAATAATACCCTGAGGTCTGATGATATCTGCTGCTAAATCAAAATAAGTTTCTGTTGAGTGCAATATTAGAATACCATCAACTTCATTAATATTTAATTTAACTAATTGTTTCTTCAAATCTTTTCGGTGATTAATGACAATATCAGCGCCCATCTTTTTAACCCAATCGCTCGTTTCTAATCTTGAAGCGGTCGTGATAACAGTCAAACCAGCCCATTTAGCAAGTTGAATAGCAATAGAGCCTACACCACCAGCTCCATTAATAATTAAAACTGATTTTCCACTATTGGCATTTTTCTCTGGAATGAAATTTAATTTTTCAAATAATGCTTCCCATGCTGTTACACCTGTTAGTGGCATAGCGGCTGCTTCACTGTCTGTTATTTTCTTGGGTGCATTTCCAACTAGTCGTTCATCAACTAGCTGATACTCAGCATTACTTCCTGAACGATTATTGACACCTAAATAAAAAACCTTATCACCACTATTAAATTGTGTTACTTCTGATCCTATTTCAGAGACGACCCCGATTGCATCGAAACCTAAAATAAGTAATTTTTCTTCAGAATCAATTAACATTCTTGATTTATAATCTATTGGATTCACTGAAATACCCGTTACCTTCACAAGAATATCATGATTTTCAGGTGTCGGTTTATCGATTTTGACATCTCGTAATGCATTTTTATCTTCTGTCGGAAATTTTCCAAATGCTGCGATGGCCTTCATTTTATTTACCATTAGCTCACTCTTCTTCCATTAATATAGATTACGCTATTCATCTTACTACAATCTAACAAAAAGTTTGGTTTGTTTCACTTTTATACCGTCTAAAAATATTGAAATACTCACATTCTCAATCTGTCAGTATAGACTTAATATTTGGTTTAATGTATGCTTAAAATATTATTAAAACATATACAATTAAGGAGACACACATCATGGAAAAACCACTAAAAACGAGACAACAACTGAAATCTGAATCAAAGGCATTACTTAAAGGACACTGGAAGTCAGCTATCCTAGTTAGCTTACTAGCAATCCTTATTTTTATTGTTTATTCTCGCTTATATTCTACTGAGTACGCAGACATTATGAATTTATATTCTACTGAAAATAATAACCAATCATCAGCTATCAGTCCTATAATTTCAGCAACTGTCGTTGTTCTTTATCTTATTTTTCAAATTCTACTTGTAGGTGTTTCATATACATTCTTAACTTGGGTCAGTTCACAAAAAACACCAGAACATGCATTTACACAAAGTTTCCAAGTTTTCTCAAATGAATTATTTTTCCCATCTATTGGTATCGCCATTCTCAAAACCATTTATAGTACACTTTGGACTCTCTTGCTTATTGTCCCAGGAATTATTAAATACTATTCTTATTCACAAGTCTTTATGATTAACAAAGACTTAACAGATAACCCAAATCATCCTGACATCAGTATTAATAAAAAAATAACGTTAAGCCGTGAATTAATGAACGGACACAAATTTGATTTATTCGTAATAGAGTTAAGTCTGGTTGGTTGGTACCTATTATCAATCGTGACACTTGGAATTGGTTATATTTGGTACATGCCTTATCAACAAGCAATTAAAGCAAATTTCTACAGAGACCTTGCCGGAGATAAATTCTTAACCTTAAAATAAGCAAAAAAGACTGAATAAAATCAGTCTTTTTTATTTTGTCTTCACATGTTTAAGTCCTTCTCGCACAGCTAGCTTTGATAGATCATGGCTCTCAATAAAAGTTATAACCCAATTTTCATCAGTCTTAGCATACTCACGTAATGACCAACCAATCGCTTTTTGGATGAAAAATTCATCTGTTGTTCTATCATTCAAAATCATCTTTGATAAGTAAGCTAGATTAGTTTCTTCACGATAGCCTAACTGAAGATTTATACCCACACGACGCATCCAGAAATTATCATGGTTTTCAAATTGCTTACTAATATCGTTAAAATTTATCGGACTTAATTTTAAAAAGTCACTAATAACCTTACGTAAAGCATCTACTGAATCCCACCATGGTTTAACCTTAATTAACTCAACCAATACTTGGACTTCATCAACCGTCAATCGTTTAAGATTTTTTTGTGCTAAGTCGATTGCAACATATTGATACTCTCTTTCTTCACGACCATAATAAGCTAAAATTTGTGAGATTAACTCTTCTAGAGGCCAACTCTTAGATTCTTTCATCAAGTCCTTTGTTAGTTCACGTCGACTTGGTGTCTTAATCCCTAAGTAAGAAAAATTATTTTTCATGTAAGCTTCCATTTTTTTAATATTTTTGTTATCTTTTTCTAAATAAATCATATTTACTCCTTTTATGAAAACGTAACCATATAAGTTGGATAACCGTTTTCATGATGTTATACTAAAGGTAATCATATAAAGGGGGAACCATTATGTCAATGCATAACAATTTGAAAAAATTACTCACAATCAAAGAAGAACCCATTGTATCAATCTTTATCAAAACATATCCAGGTATTAATTTTGCTGCGAAGAATCAGTTAAAACTAAAAACTAGTTTAAAAACTGCCAAAGAAGCTCATTCGGATGTACCTAAGAAAACTTGGGAACTAATTGAAACACAATTGGTTAATTTTATTAATGAAATTGCAGATAAAATCGGTCAATTCCCTAGTATCGCACTTTACTTAACACCTAACGATTACTTTAAATTTAATTTAAATCACGCTATTGAAGTAGATAAAGTTATTGTTGGTCCTGAAGCATACACTTTACCTTTATTAGCTCAACAAGCAACAAAATTATCAGGAACAATCCTAAGCTTACACCGTGATTCATTTGAATTACATCAATTCAAAGAAGGTGTCTTATTGAAACAAGAACTCCCAGAGGATGCTCCTATCGACATGGTATCAACTCTTGGTCCTGAAAGTACAGATACCACGACCACTCATGGCCCTACTGGCGCCCTCCATGGGTTAAATACTAAGGATGAAGAAAAAGCGATTGATAATAGAAATTACTACTTGGCAATTGAAAAATTCCTAGTTACCCATCCCGAATTAATTTATAAACGTCTTTTCCTTATTGGACTACCTAAAAATCAAAGCTTATTCCATGAATTAACAAAATTAAAATCAGTTAATTCAGAAATTACAATTAAAAAATCACCTAGTGCCCTAACAACTACAGAAATTGAAAAAGATTTGTTAGATCAAAATCAAATTTTAATCAATCAAACAATTGATCATTTATTGGATCGTGCTCGTTCACTTGATGAAGTTAATCCAAGCAAAACAAACCCAATCGATTTGTTTGCTCTATTAACGCAACATCGTGTTAATACTTTATTAATTAACGAAGACGCTGTATTCCCTGGTTTAATTAGTGATGGTCAAATTATCGATACTGAACCTGGAAAAACAACCAATAACTTATTAAATGATTTAGCTAACTTTACTTTACGTAATAGTGGTAACGTTTACGTTATTTCAGCTGACCACTTTAATTCAGGTCAATTCGTTTACGGTGTTTAGAAATTGAAAAAGAAGACTTCATTGTCTTCTTTTTTTGTGCCCATTTTTAAAATGTCATGCTATACTTAAAAAAGCAAATATATATTCCAGGAGACGATATTAATGAATAAAGTTTATTTAGCAGGTCCATTTTTTAGCGACAAACAACGTGAACGTGTTTCTCAAGTTGTTGCAGCATTAAAAGAGAACAAAACAATTGATAGTGACAATATTTACTTGCCCCAAGATAATCAAAGTAAACAATATGAACAATTCAGTCAACAATGGCAACGTGCAGTTTATTTAGCTGACACACGCCAAGTTCATCGCGCAGACGTTGTTGTTGCTATCTTAGACTACAAAGAAGACGAAGATAACGAACCTGACTCTGGTACTATGTTTGAAGTTGGTATGGCAGTAGAAGCTCATATTCCAGTTATCTTAGTTCAATTTGAAGCTGGTCGTGTTATCAATCTAATGTTATCTGAAAGTTTAACTGCTTTCTTTGATGAGAGTAAAAATGGCTTAAATGAACTTTCTGAATATAATTTCAACGTTTTGGAAGAAAAAATTACAGAGAACGAAGTATTATAATATGCTACCTTTAAGTATTACGGATAAACAATCGCAGCAAAAAGGACATTATCATTTTGATAATGTCCTTTTAATTTGTCTTAATTAATCATTTACCAAATATTAACGCGTTCATCGACTGCTTTATACATTGCATCACTTGCAACAATATCAAAGGCATCATAAAATTCTGCTAAATTTTGAACTTGAATATTAGCACGCAACTTAGCAGGGGCATGAACATCAATTGATAATAACAATTGCATATACTGTGTTGAAGCCTTCATTCGCCATACTTGTGCCCAATTAATGAAAAATGCTTCAAAATCAGTATCGTCTTCAGATTTAGCCGCTTCAAGTGCACAACTAAGCCCACCAGCATCAGCAATATTTTCAGAAACTGTTAAAGTCCCATTAACTTTTTGGCCTGCGAATTCAGTTCCGTCAAATTCAGTAATCATTTGTTGTGATAATTCTTTAAAATGGGTCAAATCGGCTTCACTCCACCAATTATTCAAATTACCATACTCATCAAATAGCGCACCATTATTATCAAAAGCATGTGAAATCTCGTGCGCAATAACTGCTCCAATACCACCATAGTTAGCACTACTACTCTGCTCTAAACTATAAAATGGTGCTTGTAAAATAGCCGCTGGAAAGACAATGATATTTTTAAAGGGATGATAATAAGCATTAACTGTTGCTGCACTCATCTCCCAAAGATCACGATCGACAGGTTTATCCCACTTACTAAACATATCTTCAGTGGCTAATTTATCAAAGGCCATTGCATTCTCTAGCAATGTTTTTTCCATATTAACGTGCATTTTTTGATAAAGCGGGTTAATTTTATCTGGATACCCAACTTGAATACCTAATTTACTTAATTTTAAAATTGCCTTATCACGTGTAGTACTTGTTAACCAATTATTAGTAGCCAATCTATTTTGATAAACATTAATCATCTTTTCAACCATCTGTTGAACGTCTGCTTTAGCATCTTCACCAAAGTATTTATATCCATAATATTCGCCCACAACCCCACTATAGGTTCCCATGGCTAGATAATAAGCAAACTTTTGTTGTTTTTTCGGTGCCTTGCTTCCAGATAATGCACGCCCGTATTCACCAGCAATAACACGTAAGTCATCTGATAAATATGAACTAAGACTCCCTACTGTTTTAACAATTAACCAACTTTTAAATTCTGTAAAATGAGTTGTATTCACGAGTTCATCAATAGATGATAAAAATTTAGGTTCAGTCACAATTATTTTTTCTGGTTCATTCCCATTTAAAAGATTTTTAACAATTGATTTTAAATCTAAATTACTACTTTGTGAACTAAATTCTGTGAAACTTTGTGGGTTGTACGCTTTACTATAATCAGCTGATTCTTCAGCACTCTTGACATTTGGCACTAAGTTACGATCAAAAGTTAGTGCCTCTGTAATAACATGATTTGCATTTTCTTCACTATAATCTAAAGCAACTAATAACTTAGTCATCATCGCCCTAAATGCTTTAAGTAAACCTTCAGCTTGTGAATTATCTCGTTCATAATACGTTTTATCTGGTAAAACCAAACTCGGAGCTGCCACAAATAAAGCATTAATTTTAGCATTTTTCATATCAGCATCAACATCAAACCCAAGTGGTGTTGGATAACCCGCACGAACAAAATCTGCCCATTTAGTATCGAAATCAGCTAAACTTGTTAAATTTTCTAAAGGTGCTAAAACTTTTTTCAATGGTAAGGTTCCTTCTGATTCACGTCGATCAAAATCAGCTGCTAAGGCATAATAGTTTAAAAATTCTTGCATTAATGGTGCTTTAACACTAGAATCAGCTGACATTTTTTCAAAATCAGCCATCAAAGTTTTATCAATTTCATCAGCTAAATCATTAAAACCACCCGTCGCAGGTTTATCATCAGGAATTTTGGCAGTTTTTAACCATTCACCATTTACTGCTTCGTATAAATCATCTTTAATTAATTGTTTATTTATAGTCATTATTTATCTCCTTTTTAGTTTTATATGTAGCTAGTATAAACGTTATTCTAGTGTTTTAATAATAATTTACTTGAAAAACAGACATTTTTTCAAAATATACCTTATATCTATCTTTTAAAGAGTCTACGATATCTATCTTTGGTACCATTTTTCGTACCCTAACAAAAAAACAAAAGCCATAAGACTTTTGTTTTTGGTGCTATCCAGATTCATTATTGATCAACCGTCACAGAATGATTAATAAGAAAGAAGGATTATTACATTGGCTATCCTAACTTCTCAAACCTCTACCTTTATTAATAAGATACCAACAAATCCAGTAAAGAACACCAATAAACAGAATAAGAATTATCATTGATAAAGCAAGTGATACATCAGTCTTACCTAAAAAACCATATCTAAATCCTGAAATCATATAAACAATTGGATTAATCTTAGAGATGGCCTGCCAAACTGGTGGTAACATTGAAATAGAATAGAAAACACCACCAAGATAAGTTAATGGCTGTAAAACAAACGTAGGTACAATTGACACATCATCAAATGACTGTGCAAAAATACCATTAATTAATCCTGCTAATGAAAATAAAATGGCTGTCATCAAAAGTGTGATAATAATAATGACCCACGAAAAAACATGAAGAGGTACAAAAAATAATGAAATAATAGTGACAAGTGCCCCAACTAAAACACTTCTTCCAAGTCCTCCAATAACAAATCCCCATATAATAATATGCGTTGGTACTGGTGCAACTAGTAATTCTTCAATATTTTTCTGAAATTTCTGAGAAAAAAATGACGAAGATACATTAGCATACGAACTAGTGATCACCGACATCATAATTAACCCTGGTACAATGAATTCCATATATGAAAATCCACCCATTGCACCAATTCGGCCACCAATCATTTTACCAAATATAATAAAATACAATGATGTTGTAATCACTGGTGGTACTAATGTCTGTACCCAAATTCTCAAATAACGATTAGTTTCTTTTATTGCGAGACTTTTTAATGCAGTAAAATATTGATTAAACATGTTTCTCCCCCACTTGGTGCTTTTCTTCCGTAATTTTCAAGAATAACTCTTCTAATCGATTCGATTTATTTCGCATAGAAAGAACTTTTATCCCTTGTTCATCAAATTGTTTAAAGATCCCATTAACACCTTGATTTCGTTCAACTTCGATAGAAATTGTTTGCGCGTCTTCAAAGGAATTTTTATACCCTATAATTTCTGGCTTTTTATCATACACATCTAAATCGAAAATAAACGTTTCAAATTGTAATTTTGATAATAAAGTTTTCATGCTCGTATTTTCAATCAACTCACCTGATTGAATAATACCGATATGACGACAAAGTGTTTCTGCTTCTTCTAAATAATGAGTCGTCAAGATAATCGTTGTGCCATTCTCATTCAATTCCTTTAAAAAAGACCACATTTCACGTCTCAACTCAATATCTACACCCGCAGTTGGTTCGTCTAAAATGAGCAACCGAGGTTCATGCATTAATGCCCTGGCAATCATCAATCTTCGTTTCATCCCACCAGAAAGCATTCGTGCACGTACATTACGTTTTTCCCATAAATCTGACTGTTTTAAATATTTTTCACTGCGCTCCATTGCTTCTTTATGAGGAACACCATAGTAACCAGCCTGATTAACAACAATTTGTTGAACCGTTTCAAAAGGATTAAAGTTAAATTCCTGTGGGACAAGTCCAATTTGTTGTTTGGCTTGTACCAAATTGGTATCAATATCGTAATCAAAAACCTTCACTGTTCCCGCTGTTTTATTCACAAGAGATGTAATAATACCAATTGTCGTTGATTTTCCCGCACCATTAGGCCCTAAAAGTGCATAAAAATCCCCTTCTTCTACAGCCAGATCAATACCACGTAACGCTTTAACACCCGTTGCATATTCTTTTTTTAAGCCTTTTATTTCCAGTGCATATATCATTTAATTATTATCCCCTTATTTACTTTTTAGGAAAAGTAACATCATTCTAAACTATTTTACCCCACACTGCCTTCCATCTGATACTCAATCAGACGATTCAATTCAACAGCGTATTCCATCGGTAATTCTTTGGTGAACGGTTCAACAAATCCCATTACAATCATCTCTGTTGCTTTTGCTTCAGAAATTCCGCGACTCATTAAGTAATATAATTGTTCTTCAGAAATTTTAGAAACTTTAGCTTCATGTTCCATAGAAACATTGCCATTTAAAATTTCATTAAATGGAATCGTATCACTCGCTGATTTATCATCCATGATGATTGTATCGCATTCGACATGTGCAAACGAACCATCACTATGTCTACCAAATTTTAAATAACCTCGATAATCAACTCGTCCACCATCTTTACATAACGATTTAGAAACAATCGAAGAAGTCGTATTTTTAGCATTGTGAATCATTTTTGCCCCAGTATCTTGAACGATATTCCCACCAGCAAACGCAATCGACAACATTGTGCCATGTGCGCCTTGACCATCTAAATAAATACTTGGATATTTCATTGTAACTTTTGATCCAAGGTTACCATCAACCCACTCCATCGTCGCATTTTCTAAGGCTCTAGCACGTTTTGTCTCTAAGCTATACACATTATCTGACCAATTTTGAATCGTTGTATACCGACAATAGGCATCTTTCATGACGTTCACTTCAACGACTGCCGCATGCAAACTGTCTGCCGAATAATTAGGTGCTGTACAACCTTCAACGTAATTAACACTTGCGCCTTCATCAACAATGATTAATGTTCGTTCAAATTGTCCTGTATTCTCCGCATTAATTCTGAAATAACTTTGAATAGGCACCTCGGTCTTCACACCTTTAGGTACATAGATAAAAGTACCACCAGACCAAACAGCCGAATTTAAAGCTGAAAATTTATTATTAGAGGCAGGAACCAATTTGCCAAAATACTGTTTAACCAATTCAGGATATTCTTGGACGGCAGCATCTGTACTCATAAAAATAATTCCTAATTTTTCAAAATCTTCACGCATATGATGGTAAACAACTTCTGATTCATATTGTGCAGAAGAGCCAGCTAAGTATTTACGTTCAGCTTCTGGAACACCAAGTCGGTCAAAGGTTTCTTTAATCTTATCTGGGACATCTTCCCAGTCTCTAGCAACATTATCACTAGCACGTTGAAAATAGCGCATATTAGCTAAATCTAACTTAGACAAATCAGGACCAAAACTTGGCATTGGCATCTTTTCATATAAGGCAAAGGCACGAAGTCGATAATCCAACATCCACTCTGGTTCATTTTTTGCTGCCGAAATTTCTCGAACAATCGCTTCGGTTAAGCCACGCCCAGTTGAATAAACAGGCTCAATATCATCTTTAAAGCCATATTCATACTCACCACCAACATCTAGTTCTTTCATATCTTACCTCCTCTCTAATTTTCTAAATTAATAGCTTGATAAACTGCCTTCCAAGCTAATGTGGCACACTTAATCCGAGCTGGAAACTGAGCGACACCTTCTAAAATAGCAGCATCACCTAAAAGATTTTCATCAATCGTTTCACCTGTTACCATTCTTGAAAATGTTGTCACCATTTCTTCTATTTCATTTTTTGCTTTACCAATAATTTCATCAGTCATCATACTTGCAGATGCCTGGCTAATCGTACAACCCGTCCCAGAAAAGGCAACATCTTGAACCTTGTTGTCACTCATGATAAGTTCAACTTTTAAAACATCCCCACAGGTTGGATTTCTGAGTTCAATTGATTTCTGACCCTTTACTAGTGAGCCATGATGATGCGGATGTGTGGCATGTTCCAAAATAACTTGGCGATATAAATTATCTAATTTAGATAGTCCCATTTTTAAAGAACTCCTTTGTAGCGATTAACGCGTCAATAAATTTTTGATTTTCTTCTAAAGTATTGTAAAAATATAAACTAATACGAACAGTTGACGATACACCCATGCACTTCATTAATGGCTGTGCACAATGATGACCCGCGCGAACCGCAATTCCTTGCATATCAAGAGCTGTCGCAACGTCATGCGGATGTAGTCCCTCCAAATTAAATGAAATAACGCCTGATCGTTTTTTACTTTCAGTTGGCCCATAGACAGTAATGCCAGAAATGGCTTTTAATTTAGGTAATAAATCAGTGATGAGCATCTGTTCATGTGCTTGTATATTAACCATTCCAACTTCATTTAAATAGTGAATAGTAGCACCTAATGAAATGACCCCTTCAATATTAGGTGTCCCCGCTTCAAATTTCCAAGGAATATCTTTAAAGGTTGATTGTTGCTCTTCAACAAAATCAATCATCTCACCACCAAATTCTAGTGGCTGCATCTCGTTCAAATAATTACTTTTTCCATATAAAACGCCAATACCAGTTGCAGCCCCCATTTTATGACCTGAAAAAGCAAAAAAATCAACATCTAACTCCTGAACATTAATCGGCATATAAGGTATTGATTGCGCCCCATCACAAATAACAACCGCACCGACTGTATGTGCCATGTCCGTTAATTCTTTGATGGGGTTTATACTCCCCAAAACATTTGAAATTTGAGTTAGCGATACAATTTTAGTTTTAGCTGTCATTTTTAATTTCGCATCATTAATGTCTAATTGTCCATCATCTGTTATGTCGATGTAAACTAATTTAGCACCAGTTGCTTGTGCGACTTGTTGCCAAGGAACAAGGTTACTATGGTGTTCCATAATAGATATTAAAATCTCATCCCCTGGTTTCAATCGATTCTGTGCAAAACCCTGAGCAACCCAGTTTAAACTTTCGGTTGTCCCTTTTGTAAATAAGATTTCAGCTGAATATTTTGCATGAATAAAATCAGCAACAGCTTGTCGTACATCTTCAAATTGCTGTGTTGTACGCTCGGCTAAAGTATGCACACCACGATGTACATTGGCATTATCATTTTCATAATAATGTGAAATGGCATTAATAACTGCTTGTGGTTTCTGAACAGTTGCAGCATTGTCAAAATAAATTAACGGTTCATCATTCACAATTTGCTTTAAAATAGGAAAATCATTGCGATACTTTTTCAAATTTTTGACCATTAATGAGTTTCCCCTCTATTGTTTCGATTAATCGTTCACGAACATCAACTGCCGGAATTGCCGTTAAAACAGGTCCTAAGAATCCACGAATAACAAGTCTTTCTGCTTCTTCTTTGTGTAATCCACGACTCATCAGATAGTACAATTGTTCCTGATTCACGCGTCCAACACTAGCTGCATGTCCAGCTTGAACATCATTTTCATCAATTAATAAAATAGGATTAGCGTCTCCACGTGCTTTTGTGGATAACATTAGCACACGGCTTTCTTGTTGAGCATTCGCACCCTTTGCACCTTTAATAATATGGCCAATTCCATTAAATATTAATGTAGAACGCGATAAAATTACACCGTGTTGCAGAATTTGACCAATTGAATGTTTACCATAATTCGTCACCCGTGTATCAATCCCTTGAATCTGATTTCCTGTTGAAATCGCAACAACTTTAACATCTGCGTGAGAACCTGCACCAATTAAATCAGAATCGAAATCGCCAATTATATTGCCATTATTAAGTAATCCAATTGACCAATCTATTTTTGCATTGCCTAATAAATAACCCCGACGGTTAATATATGCTGTTGTATGTTCCCCTAATTGATCAACTCCAGCAAATTTAACATGACTGTTAGCTTTAGCAATCACTTCCACAATAATATTTGCGGTTGTGATCTGATCACCGACTGTTGAACGATTTTCTAGATATGAAAACTGACTATTTTCTGCTGCGACAATTAAAACATGCTGTACATAGTCCTGATTGTCCCGTGCATCCTGCGTTAAATAAGTTGTAATTGGGTTGTCTAATACAACATTTTTAGGTACATAAATAAACAAACCACCGGTTAATTGTGCTAAATGCGTTGCGGTCAACAAATCACTATCCCATTTAACTGCCTTAGTCATAAAATATTTCTTAATTAAATCTGCATGTTCCACTAACGCGGTTGACCAGTCGCAAATAATAACATGATTTTCTTTTAATTCCTCAGATATATTTAAACTAATCGTTCGAGATCCAACTTGAATAAACGTATTTTCATCCGATTTTTTTGAAACAAATTCCCCTGATTCTTTAACCAGTGTTTCAGGTATAATGGGCCATTTTTGGTATCTAATTTTTTCAAATGAAGGAAGCGCTAGTAATGTTTTTTTTACAAAGGCATCTCTTCTTAATTGTTGAAACCACTCAGGTTCTTGTTTTAAATTTGAAAAATCAATTATACTTTGTTCTAAGAGCTTCAAATCAATCATTTTCCGGCCCTCCACTAAAGGTTCTCGTCTGTTAAAGTAATGTCTAGCCCTAATTCATCACGCAAACCAGCATAGCCTTCTTCTTCCAGTTTTTCTGCAAGTTCGGCGCCACCCGTTTTAACAACCCGTCCATCCATCATAACGTGCACCACATCAGGCACAATATAGTTCAGCAAACGTTGGTAATGCGTAATCATAAGTGTTCCAAATTCCGCATTTTTCAACATTTCATTTACGCCTCTCGAAACAACTTTCAATGCATCAATGTCTAGACCTGAATCAATTTCATCTAAAATAGCAAATTTTGGTTCAATCATCATCAGTTGTAAAATTTCATTACGTTTCTTTTCGCCACCTGAAAAACCTTCATTTAAATAACGATCAGCCATTTCCTCAGTCATATCTAAAGTTGTCATCGTTTTATCTAATTTCTTTAAATATTCTCGAATTGGGATTTGTTTATCTTCCGGTCGACGTGCGTTGATTGCTGCACGCATAAATTCAGCATTTGTTACACCAGGAATTTCTGAAGGATATTGCATTGCTAAAAATAATCCTGCTCGAGCTCGCTCATCAACAGGTAGTTCTAAAATGTTTACACCATTCAGCAATACTTCGCCTTCTGTCACTTTATACGCAGGATTCCCCATAATGGCCTCAGATAAAGTTGATTTACCTGTTCCATTTGGACCCATGATTGCGTGTACTTCTCCAGTCGACATTTTTAAATTAACACCTTTTAAAATTTCTTTATCTTCAATTTCTACATGTAAATTTTTAACCTCAAGTGTCGACATTTTAGCATTCCTCCGATTCATTAATATATTCCATTCTATCTTAATAAATTATCCATTTCAATGGAGCCTCGAGACTCGCAATCTTTATTTAATTAAGTTAAACTAATAAAAAGTAAATTTTGAGGAGGTTCATTTATGAAACCTATTATCGGTATTGTTGGAAATCCTAATCGAAATCCAATTACAGGCATGCACATTAACGAAATTACTTATACACCTCAAGGCTATATTGATGCCATTATTGAAGTTGGCGGTTTACCACTAATCATTCCTACTGATTTAGCAAACGCATCTAGTTATCTTGATTTGGTAGATGGTTTACTATTAGCAGGTGGTCAAGATGTTTCACCAATCTTATACGGCCAAGAACCTCATCCAAAATTAGAAGAATTAAATCCCCCACGTGACGAAATGGAGCTCGCTTTAATCAAGGAAGCTATTTCTCGAAAAATACCAATACTTGGTATTTGCCGTGGACTACAAATACTTAACGTCTTTTTTGGTGGAACACTCTATCAAGATTTAAGTGACTATTCAAATTGGCAAGTTAAGCATTTACAAGATCCAACATTACCAGAATACGCCACACATTCTGTATCGATTAAAGCAAATAATTATTTATCAGATACTTATGGTTCAACGCTTCGTGTCAATACGTACCATCACCAAGCCATTAACCGTTTAGGTGATTCATTAACGGCCATTGCGACAAGTTCAGATGGCCTAATTGAAGGTATCAGTAGTAATGACGGTCTCATTTTAGGTGTTCAATGGCATCCCGAAATGTCTTATATAAGAGAACCATCAGATTTAGCTATTTTCAAATGGCTAATTAATAAAATTGCAAAATAAAGAGAATTGAATTAGTCATGTCGACTAATTCAATTCTCTTTATTTTGCAGGAATAACGGCACCTTTATACTTATTCAAAATCCATTCGCGTGTCTTTTTAGATTGTAGTGCTTTAACTAACTTTTTAATCGCAGGATTATCTTTATTTTTTGGTGCGACAGCAACTAAATTCGCATATGATGATGTACTACGTTCTAATGCAATAGCTTGTTTCGTTGGATTTAATCCAGCTTCAACCGCATAATTTGCATTAATAATGATGGCTGAGCCTTCATTATTTTCATATAAATCAGACATCAATTTTGGCTCATACGTATGCTTAAAAACTAAATTTAATTTATTTGTTTTGATATCAGCAAAATTTGCAGTTGCCACGTCTGTCCCTTTTTTCAGGGTTATTAATCCAGCATCTTTAAAAATAGTTAAAACACGACCATAATCTGAAATACTGTTAGATACTAAAACCGTACTTCCTTTCTTCAAATCAGTTAACTTTTTAACTTGTTTAGAATAGACACCGATTGGTTCAAGATGAACATTTCCAACACTTATTAAATCACCATTATTCTGTTTGTCCCAATTATCTAAAAATGGTTTATGTTGAAAATAATTAGCATCTAAATCACCAGATTCAGTCGCTTTATTAGGCATCACATAATCCTGAAAAACTTTAACTTTTAAATCGATACCTTCTTTTGCCAACATTGGTTTTACATGATCTAGAATTTCTGCATGGGGCATATTACTAGCACCAATTGTCAAAGTAGTCATTCCATTTGATTGTTTCCCGCATCCAGCTAATAAAAGAGTCAAAAATAGAAATGAAAAAATGAACTTTTTGTTTATTCTCATGAGGTTACCCCTTAATTATTTCGTTTATCGATTAATTTAGCTGAATGATCACCAATAAGTTGAAAAATGGCAACAATAATGATGATTGTGACCGTTGCAACTAGTGTAACAGTATTATTATTAGCACCATAACCTTCAATGAAAGCCCAATTTCCTAGCCCACCGGCACCAATCGTACCAGCCATTGCCGTGTACCCAATAATTGTAATTCCAGTAACTGTCGCCCCTGAAATAAGAGCTGGTAAACTTTCTCGTAATAGTACTTTCCAAATGATTTGTGCCTTGTTAGCACCCATTGCTTCAGCTGCTTCAATCACACCATAATCAATCTCACGAAAAGCAAGTTCCACCATTCGTGCATAAAATGGAGCCGCCGAGAGGATTAGAGCTGGCAATGCTGCAATCGGTCCAATAATAGAACCAACTAAAGCCTTAGTAAAAGGCAATAATAAGACAATTAAAATAATAAACGGAATTGAACGAAAAATGTTAACCATGGCTGAAACAATCCAATTAATTATTTTTACCCAGATACTTATTTTACCGGTCGTTTTTTGTTTTGTTTCAAATAAAATAAGACCTAAGATAATACCCAAAATTGTAACGGCTATTGTAGATATTAATGTCATACTGATTGTTTCCCAAGTATTTGACCAGAATTCATCCCAGTTAACAGCATTAAAGTTAAAATATGACGCCCAAGTATTAGTCCCCATAATGCAATACCTCCGTTTCTACTTTCATTTTTTGCAAGAATGGAACGGTTTGATCTAAACTTATTTTTGGACCAGTTAATTGAATATATAATGTTCCAATTGGGCCACCTTGAGTTTGATGAATGGAACCCTCAACGATATTAAAATCAACTTCTGGAATTTGTCTTAACATTTCAGAGATAATTGGCATTTGCGTCTGCGTACTGTGAAAGGTTAATTGAACAATCAACCCTTGTGGATAAGCTTCAATTAATTCATTTACAGCAAGTTCAGTATCATGTAGAGCTGGTGTGACCTCCTGATTAACGAATCGTTTTGTGACGTCTTGTTTCGGACGCTTAAAGACGTCTAAGACAAGTCCACTCTCCACTAATTTTCCAGATTCCATTACAGCAACGTGATCACATATCTTACGAACCACATGCATTTCATGAGTGATTAATACAATTGTTAATTTCAATTTATGATTAATTTGAAGTAATAAATCTAATATTTCATCTGTTGTTTGTGGATCTAGCGCACTTGTTGCTTCATCACAAATCAAAATTTCAGGATCATTCGCTAAAGCCCTAGCAATCCCAACTCGTTGCTTTTGTCCACCAGATAACTCAGAAGGATATGCATTTTCTTTACCTTTTAACCCAACTAATGTTGTTAATTCTTCAGCTTTGGACAACCGCTCAGTTTTACTTATTCCAGCAAGTTCAAGTGGAAACATGATGTTTTCCACAACCGTTCGTGACCAGAGTAAATTAAAATGTTGAAAAATCATGCCAATTTTTTGACGTTGCTTTCTCAATGTTCTACCCGATAAAGATGCGATTTTAGCGCCATTAACGTCAACTTCACCCGAAGTTGGTGTCTCTAATCCATTCAGCATTCTAATTAATGTACTTTTACCAGCACCTGAATATCCTACAATACCTAAGATGCTACCATCTTCCACCGAAAGATTCACATCAGAAACAGCGCTAACCTTACCACTTTTCGTGATAAACTCTTTTGATACATTTTTAAACTCAATCATGTTAATACCTCCTAATTTTTCTGCAAAAAAATAACCTCCCATCCCCCGTTTAATAAACGGAAGGACGAGAAGTTATAAACTTCACGTGTTACCACCTTGTTTTATTGTTACCTCACGATAACAATCTCATCAGGTACGGGTTTTAATATAACCGATACCTTTCCGCTGTATTGGGCGTACCCAAGGTAGATTAACATTGCTCATCTACCAAACGTTCCAAGACCATATTCAATTCCGTAATTTTGATCCCTTTTCAGCTACCAGGATTCTCTTAACTAATTACTAAAATTTACTCATCTTTTCAAAACGTCTTATCTGTATTTCTTATTGTAGTTGATTATAGCTAGATTAAAATTTAATGTCAACAGTTTTATTTATTTAACCATGTCTCTGTAAAAACATCTTCACTGAATCCGGTCGTTAATTTTGTTCCATCAGTTAATACCGGACGTTTCATTAACATCCCATCTGATGCTAAAATTTGACTTGATTGCTGAATTGTCATCGTTGGTCGTTTATCTTTTAGATTTAATTCACGATACTTATTTCCTTGTGTATTAAAAAAAGATATTGCTGGAAGACCAGACTCATTCAACCATTTTTCGATTAGACTCGCCTTTGGTGTTTCTTGGATAAGATCTATTATATGGTATTCAACCTCATTTTCGTCTAACCATTGTTTTGCTTTTCTACAAGTTGAACATTTAGGATACCAATAAAAATCAATCATCATCAAAACCTCCTAGTTTTAAAAAACAGTGATTCCATAATAGAATCACTGCCTTATCTTTTTATCAAAATCTTCGTCTTCGCTACTGAACATGTAACTCTTATGATGGTATCGCATTGACATAATTAAGCCAATTCCAATCATATTTCCTACTAAAGCAGACCCACCTTGACTGACAAATGGTAATGGAATACCTGTTAAAGGTAGTAACCCAATACTCATCCCAATGTTTTCAAAAACATGGAATAAAATCATCATAATGACCCCAGTAGATAAGTAAGCATAAAATTCATTCTTCGTATCAAAGGTTGCACGAACCATTCGATAAATGAGTAAGAAATAAATAAAGATTAAAATACAACCACCAATAAACCCAAAGTTTTCGCCGATAACAGAAAAAATCATATCAGATTCACGGACGGGAACATAAACATTTGACACGTTAAATCCCTTACCAGTCATTTGTCCTGATCCAATGGCTTTCATACTTTGCCATAATTGATATCCTGTTCCGGATGTATCTTTTGATGGATCTAACCAGTTATCAATTCGGTCAAATTGGTAGGCAGAAAAGCCAACTTTTTCTAGAATTGATCGACCAGTTGTTGAAATAACCATATATAATGCCGTTCCACCTACAACAGCCACCGTTCCAAATGCCGGTCCAATAATCTTCCAAGTGATACCTGAAACTAAAATGACACCACCTAAAATAGCAAAGAAAACGAGCATTGTTCCAAAATCATTTTGCAGTTTTAATAAAATAACTACTGGTAACGTCCATGCTATCATTTTGGCTAATAAAATAATATCTGTCCCAATTTTATGAGTTGGATAATCATTGTTATGTATCGTAACCACACGCGCCAACATTAATATAAATGCTGGCTTCATAACTTCTGATGGTTGGAACGTTAACGAACCAACTAATGGTATCCAACTTTTAGCACCTGTGTTTATATATAAAGGTCGACTATATACGACTAAAACAATCATCAATAAAAACAGGCCAATAAAATACCCTATCGGTGCGACTCGCCATAATTGTTCTGAGTCAAATTGCATAATAACGACAATTGCAATGACACCAATAGCGTACCACATTAACTGTGAAACCATTTGGCTAACAATTGAGGTCGCACTAGTATCATGGGATGCTGATACGTAAATTGAGGCAAGCCCAATAATTGCCAAGACTAAAACGGCAAAAATAATACCATAATCAATTCTTGACTCACTATCGACCTCATCTTTTCTACTACTCATAGAATTCCCCTCCACACTATGTCACTTATTTCGTTAAATTTTTGAATAGGCTAAAATTTAATAATTGACTAATTAACCGCGATGTAAGTGAAAATCGCGCAATAAAGTATCAATACCTTCATCACGAGTTTTAGCTTTGAATATCTCACCGTTACTTAATGTTGCAACAAATTTTGTATCTTGTTGAATGACTGTACCAATTTCAATACCGCCAACGGTTAATGAAACTGCATCCTCACCATTAATTTTAATATCATTTTCTGCTACTTCAATCTCTTTTTCTTTTTTAGACATGCTTTTCTTCTCCTTTAGGGTTCTTATTTCTTCGTACGGTAAAGTAATCAGGTACGGGATCGTATCCGCCTCTGACAAAAGGATGGCATCGTAAAATCCTACCGATACCCATAATAATACCTTTTGCACCGTGTTTTTGAATTGCCTTAATCATATAGTTTGAACATGTTGGATAGTACCGGCAACTAGGTGGAAACATCGGTGAAATAAATTTTTGATAAAACTTGATTGGTGCAAGCATTAAGTTTTGCATAAATAAATGACACCTCCTATATGAAAAGGTCCATCAACAGATTGCCCCGTTAATAGACCTCCCTTAATAACCAGTATCACAGTTGTTATCTACCTTGTTTTTCAATATGATCTAACAAGAATCCAGTTCCTTTTGCGACATCATCCAATGGTGTTTCTGACACCATAACAGGAATATCTAAGTTCGATGACATTAATAAATCAACACCATCTAATAATGCACCGCCACCTGTTAAAATAATCCCAGTATCAATAATATCTGATGCTAATTCTGGTGGTGTTTGTTCAAGAACTTCTTTAGTTGCTGCAACGATTGCTTGCATTGTATCATGAGTTGCTTCTTCAATCTCAGCAGAGCTAAGCACAACTGTCTTTGGTAAACCAGTAACAACATCTCGTCCACGAATTTCCATTTCTAATGCACGATTGTCTGGGTAAACTGTCCCAATTTCAATTTTAGCTTTTTCAGCTGTACGTTCACCGATTTGAAGGTTATGTTTTTGCTTAACAAAATTGATAACATCACTATTCAATTGATCACCAGCAACACGTAATGAACGGCTTGCTACAATATCGCCTAATGAAATAACGGCAACATCACTTGTACCACCACCAATATCAATCACTAAACTACCACGGGGTTGATAAATATCCAACCCAGCACCAATAGCTGCAACTTTAGGTTCTTCAGCAAGATAAACCTTGCCACCACCAGCTTTTTCAGCAGCTTGAATAATTGCTTTTTGTTCAATTGATGTGATATTTGTTGGGCAACAAATCAAAATACTTGGTTTTGATAAAAAGCCGCTCACATTTAATTTTTTAATAAAGTAAGTTAACATTTGTTCTGTAATATCAAAATCAGCAATGACACCATTTTTCATAGGTCTGATAGCTCTAATACTACCAGGTGTTCTACCAACCATTTTATATGCTTCTGATCCAACTGCTAATACACGACCTGATTTTGTGTCAATTGCAACAACAGATGGTTCATTTAAGACGATTCCTTTATTTTGTACGTTAATTAATACATTTGCGGTTCCTAAATCAATACCAATATCTTTAGCCATTATGCTTCTCCTCTCGGCACTTAAAACTTACACTAATGTAAGCATTATACCATATACCTATACAATAAAAAAATGTCCAAAATGGACATTTCTTCTATTTTACTTCATTTTCTGTCTTAATAATTATATCTTGTGTATCATCATTGATACGTTTAATTTCAGCACCCAAAGCTTCTAACTTTTGATGGAAATGATAGTAGCCTCGATCAAGATATTCAAGATGTGTAACTTGTGTATAACCACGAGCTACTAATCCTGCTAGCACAAGTGCTGCAGCAGCTCTTAAGTCTGTAGCAGCAACTTCTGCACCATTGAAGTCAGTTGGACCATACATGACAACTGAGTTGCCTTCAATCTTAAATTTTGCATTCATACGTCGTAATTCTTCAAGATGCATAAAACGATTTTCGAATACCGTCTCTGTTAAAATACTTGTACCATCTGCCATTAATTGAAGGACAGTCATTTGAGGCTGCATATCAGTTGGGTACCCTGGATGAGGCAATGTTTTAACTGTAGTTGGTTTAATTTTTTCTGTTCCAATTACTCGGATACCATTGTCTTCTTGGATAACGTCAATGCCCATTTCTTCTAATTTAGAAATTAATGGTTTATTGTGTTCCGCAATAGCCTCTTCGATTAAAACATTACCTTGAGTCATTGCTGCAGCAACCATGAATGTCCCTGCTTCAATCCGATCTTGGACAACTGCATGATCAGCGCCATGTAATGCCTTAACACCATGAATGCGAATTGTTTCGGTACCAGCACCTTGTACTTTAGCACCCATTTTATTTAAAATATTAGCTAAATCAACAATTTCTGGTTCTCTTGCAACATTTTCAATCACAGTTGTACCAGTAGCTAATGTTGCAGCCATCATAATATTCTGAGTTGCACCTACACTTGGAAAATCAAGATAAATGTTGGCACCCTTTAATTCATCTACAGTTGCTTCTATATAACCATCGAATTGTTCAATATGCGCACCCATTGCTTCAAAACCTTTTAAATGCAAATCAATTGGGCGAGAACCTATTGCACACCCACCAGGCATTGCAATCTTCGCATGTTTAAGTCGTGCCAAAAGTGGTCCCATTACAACAATAGAAGCACGCATTTTTGAAACATATTCAAATGGTGCTTCTGGTGATAATTCTTTAGTCGCACTCATTTTAACTTCATTAGTTTCTTCATTAAAGTCAACGTCTAAATTTAAAAAACGTAGTACGTTATTCATTGTAAAGACATCTGACAAAACTGGTACATTTGACAGTGTATTTTCACCACTACTTGCTAAAATTCCGGCTGCTAGAATTGGCAATACTGCATTCTTTGCGCCTTCTATATGCACTGTTCCATTGAGTGAGTTTCCACCCTTGACGATTATTTTTTCCACAAGTTATTCCCCCGTTATTATTTAACTAAAAAAACTAAATTACGAACATTATCAATAAAATTTAAGAAAAAGGCACTGCTTGTATATCCTAATAAAATAGCCAATAAGACAATTAAAACTTTGATTCTTTGTTGGCTACTTTGTGGGAAAAACCTGTCTATTCGTAACCCTTGAATTGCCCAAAAAGCAATTCCAATAAACATTAGATGACTCATTAAAGTAACTAGCGATTGGATTCCCACAGTATTCATCAAAACACTCCTAAAATTTATTCGTCATAAGCATAGCATATTTTGTACCACTTGTCGCTAATATTTGTAACAAAAATGAAATATTTAATATGTATATACAAAAAAAGGTACTGAATAAATCCAGCACCCACTTTTGTATTAATGTTTAGAGATATTAATTCGATTGATTGCACGTCTAAGTGCAATTTCAGATCTTTTAAGTTCATCAACATTATGTGTTTGTTTTGCAGTAGAAATCATCTGCTCAGCTCTTTTTTTAGCAGCCTGTGCACGATTTTCATCAATATCTTCTTGGCATTCTGCTGCATTTGCAACAACCGTTGCGACATTTTTTGAAAATTCAATGAATCCACCACTTACGGCAATTTCATCTTCTTCATTATCATTTACCTTAACCCTGACAGCATCAATATCAAGAGAAGCAATAACTGGAATATGATTGGGTAAAATACCCATTTCCCCGCTGGGTGTTTTAACAATAATCATTTTAGCATTATTGTCATAAACACTACCATCAGGAGTGACGATACTAACGGTCAAAACTGAATCTTCAGCCATCTGTTATTACCCCCTATTTTGCCATTTTATTTGCTGCTTCAATAACATCTTCGATTGGGCCGACACCATTGAAAGCATCTTCAGGAAGTGAATCATATTTACCATCAAGAATATCTTTAAATCCTTGAACTGTTTCAGCAATTGGTACATATGATCCAGGTTTTCCTGTGAATTGTTCGGCAACATTAAAGTTTTGTGAAAGGAAGAATTGGATGCGACGCGCACGTGCTACAATTACTTTTTCATCATCAGATAATTCATCCATACCTAAAATAGAAATAATATCTTGTAATTCACGATAACGTTGTAACGTATGTTGAACTTCCGTAGCAACACGATAATGTTCTTCTCCAACAATTTCAGGTGTCAAAGCACTTGAAGTTGAAGCCAAAGGATCAACAGCTGGGTAAATACCTTGTTGCGTTAAGCTACGTTCCAAGTTAGTTGTTGCATCCAAATGGGCGAACGTCGTTGCAGGAGCAGGATCAGTATAATCATCAGCTGGAACATAAACTGCTTGAATTGATGTAACTGAACCTTTTTTAGTTGACGTGATACGTTCTTGCAATTGACCCATTTCAGTAGCTAATGTTGGTTGATAACCTACGGCTGAAGGAATACGGCCTAATAAGGCTGAAACTTCAGAACCAGCTTGTGTAAAGCGGAAAATATTATCAATAAACAATAGCACATCTTGTCCTTTTTCATCACGGAAATATTCCGCAATTGTAAGACCAGTCAATGCAACACGCATACGGGCACCAGGCGGCTCGTTCATCTGACCAAACACCATGGCTGTCTTCTCTAACACGCCGGATTCTTTCATTTCAAAGTAAAGGTCATTACCTTCACGAGTACGTTCACCAACACCGGTAAACACTGAAATACCATTATGTTCTTGAGCAATATTATGAATTAATTCTTGAATTAAAACAGTTTTACCAACACCGGCACCACCGAATAATCCAATTTTACCACCTTTAATATAAGGGGCTAACAAGTCAATAACTTTAATTCCTGTTTCAAGAACCTCAGTACTTGCACTTAATTCATCATATTTAGGAGCATCTTTATGGATGCTACTGCGCTCTGCATCTTTATTAAATTCAGGACCACCATCAATGGTATCTCCTAAAACGTTAAACACTCGACCAAGAGTATCTTCACCAACAGGGACAGAAATTGAAGCACCTGTGTCTTCAACAACTGTTCCACGTTGCAAGCCATCCGTAGAATCCATGGCGATTGTTCTCATAACTCCGTCACCTAATTCAAGCGTAACTTCGATAATTAGAGCAGTTCCATCTTCACGTGTAACTTTTAACGCATTATTGATATCTGGTAAGGTTTCGTTTAAAGAGAATTGTACATCGACGACGGGCCCGATAACTTGAACAACTTTACCGAGACTCATCTTCTGTATTTCCTCCTGTCATTTTACTCTAAAGCAGCTGTTGCACCAGTAATTTCTGTAATTTCTGTTGTAATAGCACTTTGACGTGCACGATTATACTTTAATTCTAATGATGCAATAATATCTTTAGCATTATCTGTCGCAGATTTCATTGCTGTAGAACTTGAAGCATGTTCAGCTGTTTTAGCATCTAAAATCGCACCATATACTAAGCTTTCAGCAAACTGAGGTAGAACAACTTCAAGAATTGCGTCTCCTGAAGGTTCCATATCATAATCTTCATTCCCCATCACATTAGACGTTTCAATACCTTCTGCATCTGTATCCATATTCACTTCTGAAATAGGAAGCATTTGTTCAGAATGAAAGTCCGATTGTAAACTATTAACGAAATGATTATAACAAACAAATAATTCATCATAAACTTCACTGTTATACATTGTTACTACTGATTTAACGATTTCACGAACCTCAATAAACGTTGGAATATCACTTACACCACGGTATTCGTAGGCAACCTCATATCCTCTATTTTTAAAGAAGTCAGCACCAGTACCACCAACAGCAATAATAACAGCATTATCTACAGTATGGCCATTTTGCTTCATCAAATCTAATGTTTGTTTAATTACGTTACTATTGTAACTACCAACTAAACCACGATCAGAAGTAATAATTAAATAACCACTTTTTTTAACAGGTCTCTTTTGTAACATATCAAAACCTGAAAATTTTGAACTATCATTCTCAGATGATTGCTTTGATTTTCCAGCTTTAGCATCTAAAAGGTGAGATTGGGCAAGATGGGTAATGACACTTCTAATTTTAGAAGCATATATCTGATAACTTTGAGTATGACGCTGAATTTGGCTTAACTTAGCAGTCGAAACAACTTGCATTGCGCCAGTTATTTGTCCCGTTTTCTTAGTTGAAACGATTCGACGCTTTACTTCCATTAATGAAGCACCCATTAATTCTCACCATCTTTCATTTACTTTTAGTTTACGCTTTTTCAGGAGTTACTTGGAAACCTTCTGAAAAGTCTTTGATTGCAGCATCAAATTTATCTTCGTCAGGTAAATTACCTGTTTCTTTGATGTGATTTAAAAGATCACTATGATTATTATCAAAGAAATCAAAAATTTCACCTTCAAAACGAAGAATATCATCAACAGGAACTGAATCCAAGAATCCATGTGTTAATGCATATAAAATTAAAACTTGTTTTTCAACAACTAATGGCTTGTGTAATGGTTGTTTAAGTACTTCAACCGTACGATGTCCACGATTTAATTTAGCTTGTGTTGCGGCATCTAAATCAGAACCAAATTGAGAAAATGATTCTAATTCTCGGAATGATGCAAGAGCCAAACGAAGGCTTCCGGCAACTTTCTTCATTGCTTTAATTTGAGCTGACCCACCAACACGAGAAACTGATGTACCAGCATCAATAGCTGGACGAGTACCTGAATAGAATAAATCACTATCCAAGAAAATTTGACCATCAGTAATCGAAATTACGTTAGTAGGAATATATGCAGAAACATCACCAGCCTGTGTTTCGATAAATGGAAGAGCAGTCATTGAACCACCACCCAATTCATCACTTAACTTAGCTGCACGTTCAAGTAAACGTGAATGTAAGTAGAAAACATCACCAGGATAAGCTTCACGACCCGGCGGACGTCTCAAAATTAATGACAGTTCACGGTAAGCCGTTGCTTGTTTTGATAAATCATCAAATACAATCAAGACATGTTTACCGTTATACATGAATTCTTCACCCATTGCTGAACCAGTATATGGAGCTAACCATAATAATGGTGCGGGAGAAGCAGGACCAGCACTAACGACAATTGTGTAGTCCATTGCGCCTAATCGACGTAACGTTTCCACTTGTGCGCTAACAGTTGATTCTTTTTGTCCAATAGCAACATAGATACAAATCATGTCTTGATCTTTTTGATTTAAAATCGTATCAATAGCAACTGATGTTTTACCAGTCTTACGATCACCAATAATCAATTCACGTTGTCCACGGCCAATTGGAACTAAAGCATCAATAGCTTTAAGTCCAGTTTGTAAAGGTTGATCAACTGACTTACGATCCATAACTCCTGGAGCCTTTTTTTCGACTGGACGAGTTTTGTTTGTCTTAAGATCACCTTTACCATCGATGGGTTGGCCTAAAGGATTAACAACACGTCCGATAAGTTCTTCACCAACAGGAACTTCCATGATTCTACCCGTACGTTTGACAACGTCGCCTTCACGGATACCTTCATAGCCACCTAAAATAACGATACCAACATCGTTTGTTTCTAGATTTTGAGCCATACCATAAGTACCGTCAGAAAATTCTAACAATTCTCCTGATAAAGCGTTATCCAAACCGTGTGCACGAGCAATACCATCACCAACATAAGTAACGGTACCTACTTCATCAACGATAAGTTCGTCTTTATATTGTTCCAATTGTTCTTTAATTAAAGCACTGATTTCTTCAGCTTTAATGCTCATACAAGGTTCACCTCTTAACTACTTTAATATGTTACTCCGCTAATAATCGTTTTACTTTGTTGATTTTTGATGAAATTGATCCATCAAAAATCTGATTATTGGCTTCAATAATAACGCCACCAATAATTTTTTCATCAATAATATTGTTAAATACTATCTTATTTGCACCGATTCTTTCTGCAAACTTACTTGATAATTTCGTTAATTGACTATCATCAAGCTCAATTGCAGTTGTAACGGTTGCATGTACAATTTTTTCTTTAACATCGCATAATCGTTCGAATTCTTCAATTATTCCAACCATATCACCCATTCGACCATAATCAAAGACCATTTGGATAACGTTTGCAATAATTGGAGATGCATCTTTGAGTAAGACCTTAACAAGGTCTTGCTTTTCTAACAAATTAAGACGTGCATCAACAAGCACTTCACTCAATTGTGGATTAGCAAGAAAAACTTGTCTAACTTCCTCTAATTCTTCAGAAAAGGCAACAATATTACCTTGTTCATCAGCAATTTCAAAGATGGCTTCACCGTAACGATTGGCAACGGTTGCCTTATCTAATTTCATTTTACTTTACCAACCCTTCAATATAAGAATTGATTAAGTTTTTTTGATCATTCTCATTTAATTCTTTTTGAATAATCTTAGAAGCAATTTCAATAGATAATTCAGCGACATCACTTTGAACGCTACTCAATACTTCTTGGCGTTCTTGTTCAATATCTTTAACAGCATTTTGTTTCAACGTCGTTGCTTCATCTTGAGCTCCAGAAACGATATCATCATGTTGCTTTTTACCGTTATCTTTTGCACGACTAACAATTTCAGATGCTTCTTGACGTGAATTATCTAATTGGTCTTGTCGTTCAGTTGCCAAAATATCGGCTTTTTTTCTTGAATCTTCAGCAGAATCTAAATCATTTGCAATTTTATCTGCACGGTCACTCATCATTTTTGTGACAGGACCCCATGCAAAGTGTTTGATGATTAACATCAAAATAACAAACGAAATAATATAGAATAAGAAATCACCAGTTTGAAAATTACCAACTGCACCGAAAACTAAATCTGAAAACATCTATTGACACCTCCTTTTTAAAATTAATATATTTCGTTGTATCAACGAAGAATCAAACTTAATTTCAAAAATTATTTAGCCATCAATAAGAATGAAATAACGATAGCAATAATAGGAACGGCTTCAATCAAACCAACACCAATAAACATTGTTGAACGTAATTGACCAGATAATTCTGGTTGGCGAGCCATACCTTCGATTGTTTTAGAAATAACTAAACCATTACCAATACCTGTTGCGACAGCGGCTAAACCAGCTGCAATACCTGCTGCTAATAATCCCATAATAATTGTTTCCTCCTTAGATATCTTGTTTTATTCTTTTTGTACTTTTCCACCGATATAAACCATTGACAATGTTACGAATACGTAAGCTTGGATACTTCCGATAAACAGAGAGAATCCTTGCCAGATCATTTCAACTGGTAAAGCCACGATAGTCATTAATGGGCCCATAGAAACTGCACCACCAATTAACGTTAATAATACTTCCCCAGCGTAAATGTTTCCGTACAAACGAAGAGCTAATGTTAGCAAATTTGTAAATTCTTCAATCAAGTTAATAGGTAAAAGAAATGCAACTGGACTCAAATAGGAATTTTTAATATATCCCTTAAATCCGAATTGAATAACACCCATAAAATGTGATAATAGCAGAATCAAAAATGCAAACGTTAGTGTCGTTAGCGGACTCGACGTTGGACTTTTAATCAACGTCTTGTCGCCAAAACCTATTTGTAAAAATAAACCCATTTGGTTAGATACAAAGATAAATAAGAATAACGTAAATGCTAATAAATTAAACTTCTTACCTTCTTTTCCTGGCATTGCGCTTTTAACAATCCCATTGGTGAAATCAATGAGCCATTCCAAAACATTTTGTCTACCAGTCGGTTTCATGGTCAGTCTTCTCGATAATACAATAGCTATCATCGCGACAATCACACATGCAAGTAAACCGGAAACGACATTCGTAATATTGAAAGGTAGGCCATAAAAATTCACAACGAAAGCATCTCCATCCACAGAATTTCACCTCTTTCCAAACTTTTATTTGACCGTATAAAACGGTATAAATTAAAGAGAATAACTTTATAAATATTCTCCAATTACAAAAGAAATCATACCACCAATTGAAATAAAATACAAAAGAAATTCTGACTTATTTTGAGTTTTTTTTCACATTAAAAAAAATGACACCTAGACGGCTTACGCATAAGCATTCTAAGGGCCATTCATTTAATTTATTTCGTACCAAACAATCGATCACCTGCATCGCCCAAACCTGGGACAATGTAGCCATCTTCATTCAAGTGATCATCAAGTGCTGCTGTATAAATATCAATATCAGGATGTTTTTCACGTAAAGCTGCAACACCTTCTGGAGCCGCAACAAGACAAACAAACTTAATTGTCTTTGCGCCGCGCTTCTTCAATGCATCAACTGCCATAATAGCAGAACCACCAGTAGCAAGCATTGGGTCTACTACAAGAAGATCACGACTAGCAATATCTTCAGGCATTTTTACAAAATATTCTGTTGGTTGGAATGTTGTTTCATCACGGTACATACCAATATGTCCAACTTTAGCTGCTGGTAATAATTCCAAAATACCATCAACCATCCCTAAACCAGCTCTTAAAATAGGAATAATAGCAATTTTCTTACCAGCCAATGTTTTTTGTGTTGTTTTACCCATAGGTGTTTCAACGATAACATCTTCTAAAGCAAAATCGCGAGAAACATCATATACCATTAGTTCAGCAATTTCATTAACAACTTCTCTAAATTCTTTTGTACCACAGTTCTTATCACGTATAATCGTTAATTTGTGTTGAATTAACGGATGGTCCATCACTTGAAATTTGCCCATTACGAAACACTCCCTTAAATTTAGTCTATTCTATTTTAGCGAATTATTACCTAAAATACTAGTCTTAAACGTATTTAATTTGTGAAATAGGATGCTTTTTAGATAATGCTAAAACTTGCGAACCAATTTCGGCTAATTTATCGTCATCATCGTGAAATTGAATTGCGTATAGAATTAGAATTGCAATCACTTTTACGTCTTCGCTGTCAAACCCACGAGTAGAAATTGCTGGCGTTCCAATTCGAATTCCAGACGTTTTAAATGGGCTCAATGATTCATTTGGAATTGTATTTTTATTCACAGTAATATGAACACGATCTAATAAGTTTTGAACTTCTTTTCCATTTAACCCAGAAGGTGTTACATCTAAGTTCATTAAGTGATTATCAGTTCCACCAGAAATAACTCTCACTAAATCTGACTGTGCAAATACGCCAGCCATTGCTTGTGAATTCTGAACAACTTGATACATATACGCCGTAAATGCTGGTTGCGCTGCCTCATAGAATGCTGCCGCTTTCCCAGCAATTACGTGTTCAAGTGGGCCACCCTGTGTACCAGGGAAAACTGCCGAGTTTAGTTTTTTAGCATATTTTTCTTTAGCAAGAATCATTCCACCACGAGGGCCACGTAACGTTTTATGCGTTGTTGTCGTAACAACATCAGCTACATCTACGGGATTTGGATGCAGTCCAGTAGCTACAAGACCAGCAATATGAGCCATATCTACCATTAAATAGGCGCCAACTTCATCAGCGATTGCTCTAAATTTTGTAAAGTCGATCATTCGACTATAAGCTGAGGCTCCAGCAATAATCATTTTAGGTTTTTCTTTAAGTGCTATCTCTCGAATAGCATCATAATTTAAACGTTCTGTTTTAGAATCAACACCATAACTAACAAAATTGTACAATTCACCTGAGAAATTTACTGGTGAACCATGCGTTAAATGTCCACCATCGTTTAATTTCATTCCTAAAATCTTATCTTGAGGTTCTAAAAATGCCTGGTAAACGGCCATATTAGCTTGTGAACCAGAATGTGGTTGTACATTGGCATATTCAGCATGGAATAGTGCCTTAGCACGATCAATAGCTAATTGTTCAACTACATCAATATACTCACAACCACCGTAGTAACGCTTATTAGGATACCCTTCAGCATACTTATTGGTTAACACGCTACCTTGTGCAGCACGTACAGCATCAGAAACGATATTTTCAGACGCAATTAATTCAATATTGTCCTCTTGGCGTTTTTCTTCATGAGCGATTGCATCCCACAATTCTTTATCCTGTTGTTTATATTTCACTTTTTCAGCATCCATAAGTTCAACAATATTTTGGCTACTTGCTGCTTTTTCAAGACGGTTCATGTAAGCAACACCCAATCCCTTTTTATCAAACCCTTCAACTAAAATCATTTGAACATTAGGGTTGTCATCGAAGTAGCGTAAACCGTCAAAAAGTGATTGGCTTGCTGATTCAATTGTTTTTCCTAAAGAAGAATAGCCACTATTCTTAGGTATCTGATCCGTATCAATTTGACCTTCTTTTGCCATTAATCCGATTGCAATATCTTGTTTAGCGACCCAGTCTAAAATATCTGACCAATTTTGTGTTGAATCAACAATCACAACTTGTGCTCTTGGTGCATAATGTCGATACTTCATCCCAGGTGCTTTTGGCGTTTCTCCTTCGGCAACTTCATGTGTATCATCACTAACGTGTCCAATTACATCCTCAATTTGTGACTGAGTAACTGCTCCAGGTCTCAAAATTGTTGGTTCATCTGTACTCATGTCTAAGACAGTTGACTCCACCCCTACTTTTGTTTGCCCATCATCAATGATACCAGCAATTTTACCATTCAAATCATGAGCAACATGTTCTGCCATTGTTGGACTAGGTTTACCTGAAGTATTAGCTGAAGGGCCAACAATTGGAACGCCCGACTTAATAATAAAATCTAATGTAACTTTGTTATCTGGCATTCTAAAGGCTGCAGTTTCTAAACCGCCTGTAACAGTCTTTGAAAGAGCTCCTGCTTTTAATTTAAGGATAAGCGTCAATGAACCCGGCCAAAATGTTTTAATTAACTTTTCCACATTGGCAGTAAGTGGTTGTGCATATTCCCGAACTGTCTCTACATCGGCAACGTGTACGATTAGTGGATTATCACTTGGTCGACCTTTTGCAGCATACACTTGTTTGACTGCCTCTTCATTTGTCGCATCGGCACCCAATCCGTACACTGTTTCAGTTGGGAATGCGATCAATTGTCCTTGCTTTAATAACTCTGCAGCAGTTTCTATTTCATTAGGTTGATAAATAATTGTTTCCATTAACTCAACACCCCTTTTATAATTTTGCGTGAATCATTCTTTGATTATCAAAACTATCTTTTTTTCCTTCTATTAAAACTGCATTTTCAAATGCGTTTGTTAACATCTTTATCACGGCGTTTTCTTGTTGATACCCTATTTCAAAGAAAATATCTCTTGGTTTTTGCGTGAAGCGAGCCACCTCTTCTATCATTCTTCGATACAAGATTAGACCATTTTCAGCTGCAAATAATGCGACTTGCGGTTCATGTTCAATCACACTTTTATCCATCACATCTCGCTCATTTTCGGCAATGTATGGTGGATTAGACACGATGACATCCACTTTCAATTCATGAATAGGTTCTGTTAAATCTCCAATCAAAAATGTTACATCAACTTGCTGTGCTTGTGCATTTTTTTTGGCAACCGTAATTGCTTCTTTAGAAATATCACTTGCAAAGATTTGCCAATTTGGTCGCTGTTGTTTTAAAGCAATCGCAATTGCTCCAGAACCGGTTCCAATATCAGCAATTACCAACTTCTCATTAGCAGGCAATGTCTCCAACATCCATTCTACCAATTCTTCCGTCTCAGGTCTCGGAATAAGGGTTGCTTCGGTCACTTTCAATTGCATACCAAAAAAGTAGGCATGACCAATAATGTATTGTGCCGGCATTCCATCACAAAATTGCTGAATATCTATCTGATATTGTTGCCACTCATTTTTTGGCATTTTTGTTTGATAATTCATTAATAAATCAGTCGTTGACCAGCTTAGTCGCTCTAATAATAACCACTGACCACTTTCAACTTCTAACTTATGTTCCTCTATACACAAAGAAGCCCATTTCAAGGCTTCATAGTAGGTTGGATTAGTCATTTTCTTGCAACTTTTCCATTTTTTGTGTTTGATCATATAAAATCAATGAATCGATTACTTCTTCAAGTTCACCATTCATAACACGATCTAATTTATTCAATGATAATCCAATTCGATGATCAGTCACACGATTTTGAGGGAAATTATAAGTTCTAATTCGTTCTGAACGGTCCCCTGATCCAACAGCTGATTTTCTATTTTCATTGTAAGCACTTTGTTCTTGTTGTGAATAGAAATCATAAACTCGAGCCTTCAAAATTTTCATAGCTTTTTCACGATTTTGTTGTTGTGAACGTTCATCTTGCATAGCTACAACAATGTTTGTTGGTAAATGGGTCATTCGGACAGCAGATGATGTCTTATTAACATGTTGTCCACCGGCACCAGAAGAACGATAAACATCCGTTCTAATATCTTTTGCATCAATTTCAATTTCAACATCTTCTGCTTCAGGCATAACACCTACTGTTGCAGTAGAAGTATGCACACGTCCAGCTGATTCTGTTGATGGAATTCGTTGAACTCGATGTGCACCACTTTCATATTTCAGCTTAGAAAAGACACTATCACCATTAATCAACAGGACAATTTCTTTAAAACCACCGACTTCAGTCACATTTTTATCCACAATTTCAACAGTCCAACCTTGCTTCTCAGCGTATTTAGAATACATTGAGAATAAATCTGCAGCAAATAAACTAGCTTCATCCCCACCGGCAGCGCCGTGAATTTCCATGATAATATTTTTATCATCATTAGGATCCTTAGGAATTAATAGTACCTTAATTTCTTCTTCTAAAGCTGCTTTTGCTTTCTTTGCGTCAGATAATTCTTCTTTAGCCATTTCAGCCATTTCAGAATCTAAATTTTCGCCTAGCATTTCTTCAGCATCTGCAAGTTCTTGAACAACAACTTTATATTGGCGATATTTCTCAACTGTTTCGCGGATACTTGCCATTTCTTTTGATAATTCCATAAACCGATTATTATTTGAAATAATCTCAGGATCAGACAATAATTCGCCTAATTCTTCATAGCGATCATCAACTGATTGTAATTGATCATACATTTCATCCATTTTATATTGTCTCCTCTTAATTCTTTATCTTTCTAGTCTATCTGATTATTGTAATTGTGTCATCAACGGATTGTTATAATGTTTACGACATACTGGATAATAATCTTCATTACCACCTATTAAAATTTGTTCGCCAGCATATACAGGTTTACCATCATGAATACGTAAATTCATGATGGCCTTTTTATGACAAAACCAGCAAATTGTTTTCATTTCTTCAATCTTGTCAGCATATAATAATAAATATTTTGATCCTTCAAACAATTCGTTTTTAAAATCATTCTTTAACCCAAAAGCCATAACTGGAATATTTAATTCATCCACAATTTTAGCTAATTGAATAATATGTGCTTGTTTTAGAAATTGTGATTCGTCTATTAAAACACAAGCAGCATTTGAATTAGTCTGTTGAACTAAATCAAAGACATTTGTTTCTTCAAAAATAGGTGTCGCCTCACGTTTCAATCCAATTCGACTTGAAACAAATCCAACACCATCCCTGTCATCCACACCACTTGTTAAAATAATAACTGATTTATTTTGTTCTTCATAATTATGCGCAACTTTTAAGATTTCAATTGTCTTACCACTATTCATTGCACCGTATTTAAAAAATAATTGCGCCATAATAAACCTCTTCTGTTTTTCAGATTTCCGTCTTTAAGTATATCCGATTTAAGCTTGGATTTCATTAAATAAAAATTTTTTCTTAATATTAGGCATTTTATATGTAGAATTTTGTAATTATGCTATTATAGACATAATATAAATTCAGTAAAGTAGGCTATGACGTGGATTCTATCCTATGTAGTCAATTTTCTGTAAACGGAGGATATTTTAATGACGATAAAAAGCTCAATAGCAACTGTCGCAGGGAAATCATCATATTGGTTTTTGCACACCTTTCTAAAAGGTGGTAGCTCTCTACCCGGCAAAATAACTGCCGCGTTAGATCCAGAAATTTTAAAAACATTAGGTGCTAATTATGACGTTATTGTCATCACTGGAACCAACGGTAAAACCTTAACAACCGCCTTAACAGTTAAGGTTTTAGGTGCTAAATATGACCATATCTTAACAAACTCTGCTGGATCAAATATGGAACAAGGTATTATCACAGCATTTCTAACGGATAAGCGCAAAAAAAATGAGCGTCCTCTTGCTGTTCTTGAGGTTGATGAAGCAAATGTCATTAAAGTAACCCAATACATCACGCCTAAAGCATTTGTTCTAACAAATATTTTCCGTGATCAAATGGACCGCTACGGTGAAATTTATACAACTTACAAAAAAATTATTGATGGGATTAAATTAGCACCCAATGCAACAATTATTGCAAATGGTGATGCACCCATTTTCCATTCAATTGAATTACCAAATCCTTTTGTTTTCTACGGTTTTAATCATGAAGAGGAAACAGAAAGTTTAGCACCTACGAATACTGATGGGATTCTTTGTCCAGTTTGTCAACATATCTTACATTATAAAACCCGTACGTATGCTAATCTCGGGAAATATTATTGTCCAAACTGTCATTTTAGTCGTCCAAAATTAGACTACCAATTAACATCACTTTTAGAACAAACACCCACATCATCTCACTTTATAGTTGATGGACAACCCATGGAAATTCATGTCGGCGGTTTATATAACATCTACAACGCCCTTGCTGCTTATGCAGTTGGTCGTGTCTTCAATGTTGGTCCTGCAACAATTAGTAATACATTAAGTGAAGACGATGAGCAAGTCTTTGGTCGACAAGAAGTCATCCATGTTGAAGACAAAGACATTACCTTAGTTTTAGTTAAAAATCCAGTTGGCCTCGATCAGGTACTAGATATGATTGCAACAGATACAGAACCATTCTCGTTGGCCTTCTTATTAAATGCAAATTACGCAGATGGTATTGATACCAGTTGGATTTGGGATGGGAATTTCGAACAATTAACACAAATGAACATTCCTCAATTCATGACGGGTGGTGAACGTTATAAAGATGTTTCATTCCGTTTTAAGGTCGCTGGTGTCAAAGATGAACAATTAATTAAAGAACCTGACATTGCTAAAGTTATCGAACAACTTAAAACCTTCCCCACAAAACATATTTACGTTTTAGCCACTTATACAGCTGTTTTACAGTTACGTAAATCACTCGCTAATGATGGTTATATCAAGGAGGGCATGTAATAATGGCAAAATATCATTTAAACGTCGCCCATTTATATGGTGACTTATTAAATACTTATGGTGATGTTGGTAACCTATTGGTGTTAGAATATTATGCCAAGCAAATGGATACTGACTTACAAACTGAAGTCATCAGTTTAGATCAACCTTTTGACAAAGATCATTTTGACTTAACTTTCTTTGGTGGTGGACAAGATTTCGAACAAAAAATTGTCTCAAAAGATATTCAAGACAAAAAAGAGGCCTTAACCGACTATATTGAAGATAACGGTCCCCTCCTCGCAATTTGTGGCGGTTACCAATTACTTGGTCAATATTATGTCGGTGCTGATGGTGAAAAAATTCCTGGCATTGGTGCAATGAGTCATTATACAGAGACACAAGATGACAATCGTTTTATCGGAGATATTACGATTCAAAATGAAGATACCGGTGAAACTTACCATGGTTTTGAAAATCATAACGGGATGACCTTCCTCGGTAAAGATGAACGACCACTTGGTAAAGTGTTAAAAGGTAAAGGTAATAATGGTAGTGATGCTTCAGAAGGTGTCATTTACAAAAACGTTTTTGGTTCATATTTCCATGGCCCAATCTTAACAAGAAATGGTGAATTAGCTAAACGTCTACTACTGCTTGCGTTGCATCGTAAATATCCAGATGTTGATTTTAGTCAACAAGAAGCACTCGTTATCGAACCAACATTTTAGTAAAAAAATAAAGATTCAAACAATAGTATATTATTGTTTGAATCTTTATTTTTTTATGCTTTTTCTCCAGGTTCTGATGCAATAATTTGCATATCACCTGTAATTGTCCATTCTTTAACTTCGTTTGGTAAAATAAAATGCATACCCATTTTTAAATCATATATTTTATCATCGACTTTAATCTGACCTTCACCTTTTAAAACTGAAACAAGAGTATAAGGTGCGACTGTTCTTTTAAAATTTGCTGATCCGTTTGAAATCAACCATTCATAAACACTAAAGAATGGTGTTTTAACAAAGGTTGTTACTTTGGCATCCCCGACCATTTTTGTTTGAATATCGAGTTCAGGAACTTTATTAGGCACATTAGTAACATCAATCGATTGTTGAATATGCAAGTCACGCTTCTTACCCGTTGTTGCATCCACACGGTCAAAATCGTAAACACGATATGTTGTATCACTACTTTGTTGCGTTTCAAGGACCATCACACCAGAACCAATGGCATGAATTGTACCACTAGGAACATAAAAGAAATCTCCCGCTTTAACAGGTACATGCGTAAATAAATCATCCCATCTTTCGTCATGAATCATTTCCGCTAATTCTTCACGTGTTTTAGCATGGTGCCCATAAATAAGTTCTGCCCCAGGTTCGGCTGAAATAACATACCAACATTCTGTTTTACCAAGTTCATGCTCATGTTGCATTGCATAAGTATCATCCGGATGTACTTGAACTGATAAATCTTGATTAGCATCTAAAATTTTAGTTAGAAGTGGAAAAACATCCCCTTTAGCATTACCAAAAACTTCACGATTTGAATCCCAGACTTCATTCAATGTTTTGCCAGCAAATGGACCATTCAAAACAGTACTTGGGCCATGTGAGTGTGCGGAAATAGCCCAAAGTTCACCAGTATGATTACTTGGAATATCATATCCAAAGACCGTTTTAAGATGATCACCACCCCAAATTTTTTCTTGTAATACAGGTTTTAAGAATAAAGGTTCTGTCATTAGTTGCTCTCTCCTTCGTTAAACATATTATTGGTTTATTTTATCATAAGCGGTTACATTTTTGAATGTTAATCGGTTACAATCCAGCTTTTTCCGTTAAAAAGCTTTCTATAATTTCATCTCGTTTTACCAAATAGAGACTATTATCACTCGTCGGATGTACCCTATTCGTTAAGACAACCAACCCGTCTTGCATGGATTGATCCATTATTATAAATGTTCCTGTATAACCAGTATGATAGACAGATAAGCAATCGCCATCTCCACGAAGATCCCAGCCAAGTGAACGACCCAAGCTTCTTGTAGGTGTTTGATCTGAGAATAACATTTGCGTCGTCTCCGGCCGTAATACTGGACGTTCAGGACCATCTGACATAAACCACTGCATAAATCGTAATAAGTCGGATACAGTGGAAAATAACCCTGCCGATCCACAATGTTCTTTTAAAATCCGTGCTTTGGGGTCATGAACAATACCCTTTAAAAGACCTAAGTCAGGAATAATCTCAGTTGGAACACTTCTTGAGATATTTGGACTAAAAGTACTATCAGTTAATCCTAAGGGATTTAAGACTTCTTGCTGCAATGCTTGCTGAACAGGAATTTTTAAAATACTTTCAATAATATATCCTAAAAAAATTAGTCCGATATCACTATAAATAACTTTTTTTCCAAGATTTTCACCATTACTTAGTCCGAATAGTGCTTGTTTTAAATCTGGTTCCGATAATTGATTTCGATTTTTAATATACCCTTGAAAATCTGCCGTATGCGTCAACATATGCCGTAAAGTCACCCGTTCGTCCTGATAATTTGGTAGGTATTTTTTTACGGAATCATCAACATTCAAACGACCCTCTTCTTGTAATTTTAAAATAAGAGTTGTTGTTCCTATCACTTTAGTTAGTGATGCAACGTCGTAAAGTGCATTGTCAGCTAATTGTTCAGTTTCAGGGACTAATTGCGAATATCCCAAATAGTTTTGATTGCTAATTGTATTATGATGGATAACCCCATATGAAGCACCAGGAACAATACCATCATTAACTAACTGTCGAATTTTATTTATCGTTTTAGGATATAGCAATCGTAATCACCCCTTTTGATTAATCTTCACAATTGTAAATTTACCTTTTTTAAAATCAACGTTACTAACACTAGCATTCTTCAAGAGCATCGTTGGAAGTTGATTTTTTTCTAAGCTGTCGATAAAACTTGATAACACAAGACCATGAGACACAATTAAAATATTTCCTCCCTGCGTCTGGTACTGATTCCCAATATCCGTTAATGTATCAATTATTCGACTAGTCATCTTATCATATGTTTCAGCTTGGCTAGTTCCTTCAAGCTCTGCGAACATATTTACTAAGTTTCTAAAGCGATTATGCCCTAAAACGGCCTGACTCACTTTAAAAAAACCAAATTTTTTAACAAGCATTGGAATTAAATCTTTATTTTTCATCTCTTCTAGTCGACCAAAATCGACTTCTCGAAGTCCTCTTAATGGTTGAAATTCAAACGAAGAGTCATGCTTTTCAAGAATAAAGTCCGCAGTATCTTGCGTTCGTTTTAAGTCACTTGTGTACACGGCTTCAAAATAGACATCTTTTAATTGTGTTCCCAAATTTCTAGCTGCCTCTCGCCCCTTGTGTGTCAGACGAGAATTAGTCACGCCTTGTAGCCTCTTTAATCTGTTCAATCGTGTTTGACCATGTCTTACTAAATAAAAATGAACTGTCTTCATCGCCTGCACCTCCATAAAATGGTTTATATTTGTACCTTCAAGTATACGCTACCATTAAGATTTTACCTAAGTAAAAACCTAAAATATATTTTTAAATTTAGTCTGTCTACGACTATAATAAAATAAATCAAAACATTTTCGTTTAAATTGGTATAATGAAGTAAATCATTTAGATGGGGAGTGTCACTTATGGCTAGTAATTCAGATTCTATATTCTTCGTCTTATCTTATGTCAGACGACATCCAGAAGACGTTTTCTTTTCACGCTTGACCTATACTAATTCAATAACCCTCGTCATACCAGGAAGCGTCAAAGTAGCTGATGCTGATATTTATTTTTTACCAGATAAACTAACTGTTAATCGTCTCACTGATGATTTCGTTTCAAAACACGGTGATTTATTAGATTACTTTAACGATAAATTAGATCATTCCATCCCTGACTATATGGACGTCTGGGTAACAACCGTGTATCTGACACATCATGATAAATATTTAATTGAACTTTCATTTGAACAAAATGTCTAAACAAAAAAGTGATTAAGCAGGTTCTGAAGTGAACCCCAAAAGTTGGAGTAAATATTAAGCGATCATCTGGTCGGTATGTTTTCGATATTCAATCGGAGACATACCGGCCAGTTTTATTTTAATTCTTTTATGATTGTAATAATCAATATAATTTTTTATGGCTACTTTTAAAGCTTCGTATGTCGCATAATCGTGATTATGAACTGTCCCAACTTTTAAAATATGAAAGAAGCTTTCAGCACATGCATTATCTAAACAAGTCGCTTTGCGACTCATACTTTGAAAAATTTTTGCTGATTTGATAATCTCTGTATAACGGCTGTTCTGATATTGAAATCCTTGATCAGAGTGAACTGTCATTCGATAACTGAGATTTGAACGTTTATTGATTAACCGTTTTAGTGGTTCTGTCACAAACTCCACCGTTGGGTGGAGGCTAATTGACCATTGAAGGACTTCACTATTAAATAAATCAATATATGCCGTAAAATAAGCTCTTTCATTTGTACTTTTATTTCCCCATCGTAGTTCAGTGACATCAGTTACTATTTTTTGATAGGATCTATCAGTCTTAAAACGTCGGTTTAAAAGATTGGAAGCTATTTTACCAACAGTTCCTTTATATGAATTATATCTTTTCGTTTTTCGTTCGTAAGCGTGACATAGGAGTTTGTTTTCTCGCATTATTCTCAACACGGTTTTGTGATTGATTTTAATGCCTATGTTACGTAACTCACTTGTTACGGGACGATACCCATAATCAGAATGCCCTTCACAAATTGTTTTAATCGTTTCAATCAGTTCTTTTGAATCTTGTTGGTACTCTCGTTTACAAGCATCATGGTAGCTACTGCTGGACATCAGTCCAGCTTTTAATACGGTTGCCAACTTAATCTGTAATTCACACCTTAACTCAGTGATTATCTGGGCTTTTTCTTGGTTTTTAATCTTTGTTTTTTCTGTATTAAGGCGTCCAATTTTTCCAAGTACGCTACCCGTGCCCTTAGAAAGTCATTTTCTTCTTGTAATTGTTTTGAAGTTTTTGGATTTTTTGATTTAGTCATTTTAGGCAGTTTTCCTTTTGAAGTTTTTAAGCGACCTTGTACCAGTTTCTTTTCCCAGTCCCAAATCACGACAGGATTCTTAATTTTAAAATGACGTGCTGTAACCGGAAAAGAAGCCCTATGTTTTAATCGCCAGTGAATGACCTTCATTTTATAGGAATAATCATAAAATGTCTTCCCTAAATTATTTTCTAAGCCTTGAATCCCAAACATTTTAAAATGATCCAACCATTGATAAATAGTTGCAGATCCCTTGATTCCATACTTCTTCATTAGTAAACCGGCTGGTTTACCTTTCAAATATTCTTTTAGAACTTTTTTCTTTATTTCAACTGTGAACATAGTAAAACCCCCTGAGTTAGATTTCTCCAACTCAGGGGGTTCACTTCATTCCCCTACTTAATCACTTTTTTAAATATTCTAATTAATTACATCTTTTATCGCCCAAACGGGGCTCGAACCCGTAATTCCGCCTTGAGAGGGCGACGTCTTAACCAATTTGACCATTGGGCAAAAATACTCTTTTAAGTATAACCCATATAGATTTGATGTCAATGATTTTTATGCCAAATTAAAAATTGAATAAAACAACAATACAGATACAAACCGAGACAGTACAATGCAGCAGCCCACATAACAAAAGATAACCATTTATATTGTAGGAGAACTTTCGTGGTACCTATCAATAACGTTGTGACACACGCAATCAATAATCTAATGTATAACTTTTTTAATTCACGTCTTAGTTTTATTTCCAATACGTTCGCCTCAAACCCATCTATAGAATAATAACTTAATAAAATGTGCAAAACTTTAGCTTAATTTATTCATTTGTACTTTCTCTACATAACACAATCTTTATGTCCTTCATTATAACGTTATGTATCAATTAGAAAAGTAATCATCACTTTTCTTTATCAATAATTAATCATCTTTACTATTTCTTATTGTTTCAACAAAATATTACTATTTTCTATTTGACAAAAGACCGTTATATCGCTAAAATTAGGAAGTTAATTATTCTTGGGTAATAGCCAAACTGGTAAGGCGCCGGACTCTGAATCCGCAATCTGTAGGTTCGATCCCTACTTACCCAATCAAGTGTTTTCATAGAGTTTCATAAGGTTTCATCTAGATTCAACAAACCGTAGTCAAAACCGTAGTCAAAAAAATAAACTGTACGGGCATGTATGTACTGATGCATCTACTTTCTTAAGTAGGTGCTTTTTATTTTCCCTCAACAAACCGTAGTCATTTCATCACATCTAATTAAATCTACTTCCTTTAGGGTGTCTTGAATGTCTTGATAACCTTTTTAATTGCATCCCTTTAGGGGGTCCGAAATGTCCGAATACTTATTTTTGCCTACATATCTAATAAGTCCCAGGGATGAATAGCTGCACCCATATACTAATATTTGCTAACATATTAGGTATAAATGAAGTATCATTTTGACGAGCTTACTAGAGTTTTGATGAGCTTTATAAAGTATTTTATGGCAAGTTTTGGCAGGTTCTAACACTAACCCTATTACTTACTTTAAGAATACCTAAACATCAATTATAGATAAGGTATTATTTATTACACCTTATCCTCGCCGCTTCGCCTTTTAAAATTTTATTCACTGCATTTAACGGAAAAGATATAGAGTCTATATTTGTTGCAACTGCTGTAAAAATTTTATTAATTTTATTAGTTTCTTGATCTATCAATTCTATATTTTCTTCTTTATTTTTCAATAACCATTTTACTGCCATAGTAAGTTCATCGTATGTTTTCATTAAATCACTCCAAAGTGTAGCAATATTATCTTGATAGGTATCACATTTTTTTGATAATTCGGGTACATAGCTAACGTATGTTTCAAAATAAATTACATATTCATTCTTCAAATTAGTAATTTCATTCAATTTTTCTTTATTAATTTTTGTACCCAAATTACGAATATCATCTATTGTTTCTAATGTACCCTTAGAGAAAATATCTTTTTTCATTAAAATAATATTGGCGGTAAATCTATTATTAATAGAAATTAATCTAGATATGTTCTTAATATCTTCTACAGCAAGGGCATTACTTAACTCATTTTTTCTTTGCTCTTTTAACTGAAACTTTGTATTTATATATGCAAACATAGCTGCACCACCAATACCTATGAAAGAACCTATATAACCTCCCCAAAATCCAAGCCACCCATCACTCGAACCTACTCCTGGAACAATGCCAATAAAAATATTGATGACCCAAGGGATGATAACAGTCACTATCAATATTACTAGTAAAATGAACCATTTATATTTTTTTATAAACCCCCATATTTTACTCACTGCATTACCTCCAAATATCTTATTTACCTCTATATTAAACAATAAAAAACAGGTAAACAATACCTGTCCCAACTCTATGAAATACTATGAAACTCTACGTAACTTAAAAGGTTTATTTTAATGATCACTAGTTACTCAAAAATCACTAAATGATGATTTAACTCACACTAAACTTTTTCACACTTTGAATCTGGCTACCGTTTGTACTTCCAACCGTATCATTCATGATGGATCATTTTAGATAGTATAGTTTATTTCTTTAGCTTTTTAAATGTTTGCACTTTCGTCAACACTATTAGTGTATATACTTTTTAGCTACTATGCTAAGAAATTCATTAATTTTGCTTTTCTAAATTTTAGCTAATATTCTAAGGCCCGGTATTTATCTGAAGATTCCCAGTTCCATATTTCATTTTTTACAAAAAAAGCACTCACGTTTGTGAATGCATTAATGAACCATTATGGAATATCACTATAAAGTATTATATTTATTTAACGGTTTAGCGTAAAGTTTTCTGTATCTATGTCTGGTCTAGTCGAATAGCGTGAGATAGTTTTAAGTGAAACGGTTGTTTTGTTATGATCAGGCACTAGGTAATATTTTTCTCGAAGACTTGCACCCGTGTACACCAACTCTATTTCCCAACCACCATTTCCATAGGGTACGTATCCTCCCAACGCTGCAGGAATATCATCATTATTATTAATTTTAGTTATAGTACTTTTACTTCTATCTGTTATTATCAAGTTAAAATTGCCGTAATTATCATTTGAATTTTCATGTTTGATAATCAGTTTAATCGCTTCATCAATTGATATTGATAGCCCATCACTGGATTGTTGTGTATCATCACTAGCATTGATGATAACGTTATTCACTAGAGTATTTCGACTACCATCAGTTAACTTTTGATTTACATAAGTAGCTATTGTCGACATACCAACTTTTTGTAGTTCATTATCTGCATTGTCATAATAAGCTACAGTATTATGTACATCCCCCAGTAATCTATAATATGGATTATCACCTTTTTGAATATAATACTTAACTGTACTTGAATTAGGTGTTTTAATTGAAACATTGAACCCATCTGCTATTTTATCCGTTAAACCATTCCAAAAACGATTTGCACCATAATAAGCGATTGCTACAGCTGACTGTTTAGGATGGTCTTTCATCTGCTGAACTGTCAGAGTTCCTACATTCCTACTTGCCTGTTTTTTCGTTTCCTGTAATTTACTTTTTTCTTTTTTTAACGATGAAACTTCTCTACTCATTGAACTAGCTATTTTCTTTGAACTTGCTTGTGATTTACTAGAATCAATAGAAGATGATTCATCCTTTTTTGAATTGCTGCTCCCACACGCAGTTAATGATAATAACATCATTGCTATCCCACACGTTACCAATACCTTTTTCATTTTGAAACTCCCCTAAAATTTATTTACCTTTAAATTAAACACTAAAAATGATAGGTAATCAATATTCGTATTCACCTTATGCACTTTTATAAAACTCTGTACAACATAATCTATATTTTCATACTAATAGTCGCAGGTTTTGTTAGATTTTTAACCATTCAAAGATATTTTATACTAAGTTTGTTCAGCCCCAAATGCCGCAATAACCCGTACGACATTTTCTATTTTGGCGTACAAAAAAACATCCACAGTATGGATGTTTCAATTAACCATTATATTTTATTTTGAGTTTGCTGTGCGTCTATTGCATCTTTGGCAGTCGTTTCTAATGCAAACTCATAAGTAAGCTTTGTTCCATTAGATTGTTTTTCTATCCATTCTCCATATGTTATATGTGATCCCTTTATTGTGTAAGGTATGCGATGTGAACCAGATTCACCCCTCATTATAATAAACTTATCGGTTATCTTATACGTATAATTATAGGCTCTATCTTTTCCCAGCTGTGTACGAACCACTGTATCACTTTTTGCGTAACCTAGAGTAATTAAATCAAAAAGGGAGTGCCGTGGAGCAGTACCATCTTCCATAGCTTTACTGATGTCCTCACCATTATATTTGATTGGAGCAAAACTAAATCCTTTTTTTAATTCATTTCTCACAAGATTAGCTGCCTTAGATGACCTTTCAGCTACCATACTTGATTCTTTGGCAGCTGATTCTGATGATGCTTTACTTTCAGAAGATACTTTTGCTTTTTTTATAGACTCTTTCTTATTTGATTCACTTTTTGATTTCTGCAAACTAGATGATTTTACCTCAGATGATGACGATTCCTTACTTGCACTATTGCTGTTCCCACATGCAACTAATAATAATGCAACCATTGTTGAAGCACATAATACGACTACCCTTTTCATTATCCAACACCCCTTTATTTTTATACACTCACATATTAAACACTAAAAAAAGCAGGTAAACAATACCTACCTCCTTTGTATGTACACTCTAAATACTTCAATAAAGTAATAAAGGGTTATATTTTAAAGTTTCTAACATTCATACCCGCTATTAATTTTTAATGCTATATATATTTTTAATTGACGAAGGCTACCAACAAATTCTGCTGGTAGCCTTCTCACTGAATATTTATATTTAATTTTGAGTTAATTAATTTTAAAATAAGTTACTAATTCTACTTCTAAACGATGTAACCCTACCTACTTTACATCCTTGCAACTCCTTGGTTGCGCCAGCGTGAATAAATGAATAGAAATCATCAAACTGAATAATTTATACTAAGAATATTAATATTGAGCTACTATAACCTTAACATGTTTTTGTTTATTGTCAATTTTTCCGAATGATTTATATAGTATTTTCTCATTTTATGTTCTATTTATGATATACTAAATGAGATATTTTAATGATGGTACTTAAATTAATAAAGTGACAGCAACTTAAATCCCCGATTCAATTCTGTCTCCTTCATTTTGAATACACTATAATAATAGTTTGGAGGTTTATACACTATGTTAAGTAAGACAAAAAAATTCTTAAGAGCAAACAAAATTTATTACGATAAAGAACATCTCAATCCATTAATGGTTCCAGATCGTATTTACGTACTTAATTTTGGCTTAGATGAGGATGATCTCAATAATAGATTTATCGTTGAATACACGTATACTTGGACTGGTCGAATCAAAATTAATAAAATTACGATTCGACTTCATAATCAAGTTAGCCCACATGAATTTCGTAATGAAACAGAATTACTGCATTATCTTAAAAAACACACTAAATCGAGCAAATAACATTTGCATTAATCGTCATTAGATGTTATATTAAACTTATGTATTTATGGTTCGGTTATTTAAAGGTGATTTGTTTCATTTATGAACACACTTCTTTTTAATAGTTCAATCAACAAATGCAAAATATATTAGTGCTTACAGCACATGGAGGTTTCATATTATGGAACAAGGTACAGTAAAATGGTTTAATGCAGATAAAGGTTTTGGTTTTATTACTCGCGAATCTGGCGACGACGTTTTCGTTCATTTCTCAGCTATCCAAGGTGACGGTTTTAAATCACTTGACGAAGGCCAAGCAGTTACTTTCGATGTTGAAGATTCTGATCGTGGACCACAAGCAACTAACGTTGTTAAAGCTTAATTATAAGCCTTTGAAACTTACCTTCGGGTAGGTTTTTTTTTTGCAATAATAACCGTATACCCTCTCATCAGCTGCTGTTGTATGACTGTATTTTTAAATTAAATAATTATTTATCATCCGGTTCCTACTATGCACTTTAGGTTACGTTCAAAATCAACTTTAAATTTATCAATATAAAAAATGCCTCATAATTATTAGACGTAGGTCTAACGATTATGAGGCATTTTTAAGTCACACTGTCTTTCAATATCATAATTCATCAACAACAATTAACTTAGAACTATTTTCATTTAAAATGCGTTGCTGTTTACATATCCTTGCCACTTACCATTTGCATTGTATATCGAGTAATATTTATTGCCATTAATTGAATAAGCATATTTTACTGTATATTTCGTACCTGAGTTAGCTATAGTTGACCCTTTTTTTACCGTCCAATTAAAATTACCCCAGATATCATAGCTTCTTTTAACAGAGACAATTTTATTGTATTTAGTATAAATATGGCTAGTTGCTTTATTATTCACATAACCCATCCATTTACCGGCATCGTTATAAAGTGAGTAGTAAATATTTCCGTTTCCTGTAGTATATCTGTATCTAACGTTATATGTTTGACCATAGTAATTACTAGAAGTACTTTTTTTAGATGACCACAAGAAATTACCCCAGACATTATAACCTTTATCGCTAATTTTGACCTTTGCCTTTAATGATTTAGCTACTAAGGTATTCGTAGCATTACTGTTAACATAGCCTTTCCAAACATTATTACCATTATATAGTGAGTAATACGTATTACCATTAATCTTATACGCATATTTAGCATTGTATGTCTGTCCGGAGTTAGTAACTGTAGATCCTTTTTTACTTGTCCAATTAAAATTACCCCAGATAGTATAGCTATTTTTAACAGAAACAATCTTATCATATGATGAATAAACTAAATTTGAAGCATTACTATTCATATAACCTAACCATGTACCTGCATTATTATAAAGTGAATAATAGACGTTACCATTACCCAATGTATATCTGTATCTGACATTTAAGTTTTGACCATAATAATTAGCTGTTGTTCCTTTTGCTGACGTATAGAAAAAATTACTCCAGATAGTATAATCACGTTTAGTAATTTTAGCGGTTGCTTTAAATTCTTTAGCTGAAGCAACCTCCATTGCGTTACTATTTACATATCCAGCCCATTTGCCTTTACTATCGTACAATGAGTAATATTTGTTACCATTACTGTGATTATAGTAATATTTTGCGCTATAAACTTTTCCAATTTTTCCAGTTGTCGTATTTTTAACTTTATTCCAACTAAAATTACCCCAAACATTATATCCAGATTTTTTAATTGAAACTAATTCATTATAACTTTGTGCTTTCCCAGCTGCGTTCGTGGGTGGTGTACTTTCTGTTGGTTTGTTATCTGTTGATGCACTTAAAAACCAATCAGCATTTTTACCAGACATGATACTTGCATCAATGTTTCCAACCCCTGATAAACCATGATTTGTAAAGTTACTTGTATATTGCCATAACGAATGACTTGTTTCCATTGGCTCATTACTTTGGTATGCAGCTAACCAAAAACCATCATATGCGTTAACAGCCGTACTGGCATATGTTTTCATAAAACTAGCATAAGAGTAAAGTATAATTTTACGATTACCTACATATTTAGCCATCTCATCAGCCCAGGCTTTTGTTGTGGCGTTAGTATTTGCTTTGCTAGCATTCGTAACCGTTTGATCTTCATAATCATTGACAAAGAACTTAGCATCCTTGGCACGGTTATATAAGTCTTTCGCTTCTACTCTAGCATCAGCAACATTTTCATATTGGCTAAATGAATAAACACCATATGGAATATTATATTTCTTCATCATCGCAATATTATGATCAATCACTAAATCTTTACGATTTGACCCATATTGAACACGTAAAATAATAAATTTAAAATTTTTCTTTAATACTTTAGCTTGTGCATCTGTAAATGATCCTTGAAATTCTGATAAATCAGGAATTGAATTATCGCGATTTGTAGCCGATTTACTCAATAAAGATGCTGATTTAACTAATGATTCAGGTACATTTGACCCCATCACACCTTCAGGCTTCGAAGTATTAGCCGAGGCCTGATATGCTCCGATACCAATACCTACTATCACACTAGATAAAAATAATACATATTTCGTCATTCTTTTCAAAATAGAAACCGCCCTTTTATTTTTTGTTTAATAACCATATTCTAGCATAATTTATAAGTCAAAAAGATTAAGATTAGAAAAAAAGACCTTCAATAAAAAAATAATAGACGTTTTATAAGCGTCTATTATTTAATTAAGATACTTTTTAAACCACTTAACACAGTATTTTTCTCGTTCAATTGCATGATCTAAAATCAAATAATGACCATATTGTTTGTTGATTTCTTCTTCTGAGAAAAAAATTAATTTCATTCTTCCTTCAAGATGATCTAATTTTACTTGATGTAACTGTAATTGCTCAATTAATCTTTGCTGTAATTGAACGTCATCTTTATTTTTAATAAAATAAAGTTTCAAAATAAATTCGTCTTTAATCGGTTTTAATTCCCCACTATCTGATACTAACCAATCCATTAAAACTTTTTTACCTTGTGATGTAATAGAATATATTTTCTTTTCTAACTTAGTACCTGCTATTTCAATTTCATGCGTAATGTATCCATCTTTTTCCATTATTTTAAGAGCAGGATAAATTTGACTATGTCCTGCTTGCCAAAATTCTCCAATATCAGTCGTAAATGCTTTAGTTATATCGTACCCCGATAATGGTTCTTGATTCAATAATCCTAAAATAATATATTGTAATTTATTTTTTTTTGCCATTTTTCCCCTTAACTTGACTTTTAATACTTATCAGTATACTATAATCAAGTAAACAAAAACATGTAAACTTTTACATGTATAAATAAACACTTTAAAGGAGAACAAAAATTATGACAAATACAGAAAAAAAGTTTAAAACATTAGATGATTTCTTAGGTACACATTTTGTATATACTTACGATAACGGTTGGGAATATGAATGGTACGCTAAAAATGATCATACTGTTGACTACCGTATCCATGGTGGTATGGTTGCTGGACGTTGGGTAACTGATCAAGAAGCTCACATCGTTATGCTTACTGAAGGTATTTATAAAATTGCTTGGACAGAACCTACAGGTACTGATGTCGCTCTAGATTTCTTACCTAACGAAATGAAAATTAACGGAACAATCTTCTTCCCTAAATGGGTTCAAGAACATCCTGAAATTACAGTTACTTACCAAAATGACCATATCGATTTGATGGAAGAATCTCGTGAAAAATACGAAACATATCCTAAAATGGTTGTCCCAGAATTTGCTACAATCACTTACATCGGTGATGCCGGTCAAAATAACGAAGATGTTATCAATGAAGAACCTTATGTTGGTATGCCAGATGATATTCGTAATGGTAAATATTATGACGAAAATTACAAAATGATCAAAAAGAACTAATTTATTCCAAATAAAAATCGTCTGAACTTTTAAAAGTTCAGACGATTTTTATTTTATAACTTTTTTATCTTAAAGACGTGCATTTAATTCTTTTGAAAGGTCTTCGAAGCCAGGTTTACCAAGTAAGGCAAACATGTTCTTTTTGTATGCTTCAACACCTGGTTGGTTAAATGGGTTAATTCCATTCAAGTAACCAGATACAGCTACAGCTGCTTCAAAGAAGTAAATTGTATATCCTAATGTGTAAGCGTCTTGTGTAGGAATGTTCAAAATCATGTTAGGAACATTACCATCAGTATGAGCTAAAACAACACCTTGGAAAGCCTTTGTATTAACAAAGTCCATTGTCTTACCTTCTAAGTAGCCTAAGCCATCAAGATCGCCCTCTTCTTCAGGAATAGCAGTATCATTAACGGGAGTTCCCACATTAATTACAGTTTCCATCAAGTTACGACGGCCTTCTTGAATATATTGGCCTAATGAATGTAAATCAGTTGAGAAATTAGCTGAAGATGGGTAAATACCCTTTTGATCTTTACCTTCAGATTCGCCCATCAATTGTTTCCACCATTCTGAGAAATATTGTAAACTTGGTTCGTAGTTTTCTAGAATTTCAGTTGTGTAACCTTTACGGTATAAAATATTACGTAAAGCTGCGTATTGATATGCTTCATTTTTTGTTAAATCAGCATCTGAATATTCAACACGTGCGTCTTCAGCACCTTGCATCAAGGCATCAATATCAGCACCTGAAGCAGCAATTGGTAATAAACCAACAGCAGTAAGAACTGAGAAACGGCCACCAACGTCATCAGGAATAACAAATGCTTCATAGCCTTCAGAATCAGCTTCAACTTTTAAGGCACCAACTTTACGATCAGTTGTAGCGTAGATACGTGAGTTAGCTTCTTCTTTACCATATTTTGCGATTAATTTTTCTTTGAAAACACGGAAAGCAATTGAAGGTTCTGTTGTTGTACCTGATTTAGAAATAATATTAACTGAGAAATCACGATCACCAATTAAATCTACTAAATCATGTACGTATGAAGGACTAATTGAATTTCCAGCAAATAAGATTTGAGGTGCATTTCTTTTTTCAGCTGGTAATAAGTTATAGAATGTATGGTTTAAGAATTCAATAGCTGCGCGAGCACCTAAATATGAACCACCAATACCGATAACGACTAAAACTTCTGAATTAGATTGAATTTTTTTAGCTGCTGTTTTAATACGAGCGAATTCTTCTTTATCGTAGTCTTTAGGTAAATCTAAAAATCCACGGAAATCACTACCTGCCCCTGTACCGTTGCGTAATTCACTATCTGCTGCAGTAACAAGTGCTTGCATTTCGCCAAGTTCATTGTCTTGGACGAATTTTGATAAGTTAGAACTATCGAATGAAATATGTGCCATTTTAATTATCTCCCTCATATTCTTTATTTAACAACTTACATTATACAATACTTAGTAGAAAATATAACAGTCAAACAGAACTTTAATTACAAATTCCGTTATTTTTTTTGTTTACTATGAGAATATCCGTAACCGTAATAAGCAACTAATCCTATAATAATCCAAATTAGAAAGGCAACCCAGATATTAATCGGTAACTGAATCATCAAATAGACTGAAATAATTATAGACAAGATTGGTAACAATGGTACAAATGGAACTCTAAATTGGCCTTTACTAGGTTCACCAAATTGTTTCCTTAAACTTATTAATGCCAAAGCCAAAATAACAAGTACGGTTAACGTTACAATATTAGTCAATTTGGCTAAACTTTCAATAGACACTAACCCACTTGCAATCGCAATAAAAATACCGACTGTCCATGATGCTGCTTTGGGCGCATTCGTCTTATCGCTAATTTTTGCTAAGTATTGGGGCAATAATCCGTCTCTCGCCTCCGAATAAATCATTCTCGATAAACCATAGGCTAATGCAATTAAGACGCTTAGAAGCGTTATTATTGCACCTACCGAGATTATATTTCCAATAATACTCTGATTTACAAATCGCATCGCAAATGCAACTGGATCACTAACATTTAATTGTGTATACGGGACAATTCCGGTTAATACTAACGTAACAATAATATAAAAAATAGCAGAAATACTTATCGCACCAATAATTCCTTTTGGAATTGTCTTTTGCGGATCAATTACTTCGTCTGATGCCATCGCAATAGATTCAAACCCTAAAAAGGCAAAAAATACTAATGCGGCCCCACTCATTACCCCACTTGTACCAAATGGCATAAAGGGTTGCCAGTTACCAGGTTTAATGTAAAAAACACCCACTACTATAAATAAAAGAATAATCGCAAATTTTACAAATACCATTATTTTGCTTAAACGTAGTGCCTTTTTTGCTTCAAATGTTGTTAACCATGTAACGACTAACGTAATTATAACAGCAATAATATCGATATATGACCCTCTTGCTGCATTATACGATGCACTCAGCGCAACAGGCAGGTGGATATTAAGCCCTATCAAGAACCCCTGCATATACGCAGACCAACCTGAGGCAACAGAAGCCCCCGCTAGAATATATTCACAAATGGTAAACCAACTAACGAACCAGGCTATAAACTCACCAAAAATAACATAAACATAATTATACGAACCACCAGAAACTGGTATTCTTGATGAAAATTCTGCATAAGAAAAGCCGTTCATTATAACTGCAATTGCGGCAATAATAAACGACAAAATAAGGGCAGGACCAGCCTCTTGACTGGCAGCATTCCCCGTAACAACGAAAATACCTGTACCAACTGTTGCGCCTAACCCTAAAAGAATGAGATCACCGGTTTTAAGGGTTCTTTTTAATTTACTAACATGATGAGTTGTCGCAAATTCTTTTTTCCTTAAATCCATCGATTAACACTCCTTCACCATTTTATAAAGTTTTCATAATTCCTAACATAATAACACCTAAAATAACAAATATTGATCCAAGTGTGACATAAATCATCTCATGCTTAGTCTTCTTTTCTCCTAATAAGTAGATACTACCGAATGTTGAAATAACCACTCCCATTTGAGAAAATGAAAAACTAACAGCTTGACCTAATTTAGGAATTGATAAGAACATAAAGATGTTACCAGCGCCCCAAATAAGTCCCGTTAATACATTTTTAAAAGTTGATGAGTGCATAATAACTTCATTTGCAATAAGCGCAACAAATCCAGCACCTATAACCATACCAACAGCTTGTGGCAAGATTGTTGCCATTGTAAATGCACGTGATTCATCAGCAGTCATGCCCACTGTTGCATAATGAACAACAATTGTATAACCTACGTAACCAATTGTTGACAAAATAATAGCACGTACACCAGCAGCAGTATTCTCATTTTTTTCTGAATCAGATAGAACTGAATTTTTTTTATCTCTCAATGATGTCAAAGCAGCACCAGCAATAATAACGATCATCGCTATAGTACCAATCACAACCATTTGAGTTGTCTTCCATTCATTAAACAGTATGACACCTGCCAACGCATTACCAGCTAACTGTAAGCCTGTTGAAACAGGAACTGTTTTTGAGATTCCGATTGCTTTCATAGCATGGAATTGTTGATTTTGACCTAAACTCCAAAATAAACCAGAAACGATACCAATAATCCAGACTTTTGTGTCCATTTCTGGTTGATAAATACCATAAATGGCAATTCCAAAAATCAAGGCACCCCATGTCATACCAACTGTTTGTTGGTTGGCAGTTCCGCCAAGTTTTCCACTTATAAGTCCAATACTACCCCATGCAATTGCAGGGATTACTGCCATTAAGATAATCATAATTAATTAAATCCTCTACTCTCTCTCTTTTATTCTTTTTTCGCGATTTAACTATTTTAGCAGTAAAGTAACCGTATTTACAACCCTTAAAACAAAAATTTGATGATAGCTTTAGCAACATTTGAAACGGGTTACATTCGAAATCCATCAAAAACACTCATAAACGTTTAATTACAAGCATTTTGTTTTTATGAATTTTTTATATTTTACGAAAAAAAACAATCCTATTTAATAATAAATAGGATTGTTTTTTAATTAATCAACTTTAATAACTAACGTTTTTAAATAATTACCTTGACGATATTCCTTGTTTGTTACAAAGTCACTTGATAAACGGAATGTTTCAAGTAATGTAAATGAACGATTCTTATTAGCAAAAGCTTCTGTGATTTGTTCTTTTAATTTTTTGAGCGTCAATCCTGCCGAATTAGTTGAGAACATGATAACACCATCTTTTTGTGTAATATCAATAGCATCTTCAGCAAGTTGAACATAATCTTTTTGAACTGAGAATGTTCTTTTCTTTGAACGTACAAAACTTGGTGGATCCAAAATAACTAAATCATAGTTAATATGGTGTTTCTTTGCATAATCTAAATAGCCGAAAACATCCATTCCACGAATTTCTTGTTTTTCAGGATCAATATTATTAAGTACAAATTGTTCTTTTGTACGATCAATATTTTTATTATTCACATCTACACTAACTGTTTTAAGTGCGCCACCTACTGATGCAGCAACTGATGTTGCACCTGTATTACTAAATCCGTTAAACACAAGTTTTCCTTCAGCATATTTATTCATAATTGCTTTACGCATTTCACGTTGTTCTAAGAAAAGTCCTGTCGTTGTTTCATTAAGATATGCAGCAAATTGAAGGCCATTTTCTTGAACAATAAGTGGCGTAGGTGCATCTTTTCCACGAACTTTGAATGTTGATGGTTCACCCTTTGTATCGTAACGAAGATTAGCATAAATACCTTTATAACTTGTAACTGCATCAGAAAATGCACTATAAATCATATCTTTGTGTTGGTAAAGACCTAAGCTATACCAAGTAAATACATAATAATCGTCGTAATAATCAATTGTTAATCCACCGATACCTTCACCTTCACCGTTAAAGAAACGAAAGGCATTCGTCTCCTTATTAGTAAATAATGATTTACGGTTCATTCGAGCGTTATTAAATAATTTTGAGAAAAAATCTTCATCAATACGTGATTCTTCATTTCGTGAAAAAATCCAGCCATCCCCACGATTTTGTTCTGCAAAATAACCATAAGCGACAAATTGATTATGTAGCGTTAATGCAACCCATTCTCCTTCTTTAAAATCACGAGTTGTTTGTAAATCTTCCTTATCAATTAATGGGTATCCATTTTTAAACTTTTTTGCTGCATGTGAAATAATTTCTACTTTTCTCAATGACTAGCACTCCTTCTATTTTTTAACGTCTTTTTTATTTAATATTTGATTTAAGATAAGATATAGCCCACAGCCTATCAATGTACCCAATGAATTAAAAATGATATCATCTATATCACTAACTCCGGATCCTAGTACAAACTGTCCACATTCAATAGCGATTGATAAACAAATACCAACCAACATTGTTTTTACTAGAGAATACTTTTTAAATTGCTTTAGACTGGGTAAAATAATTCCTAACGGAACAAACCAAAGAATGTTACCATATAGATTATACACGAAATCGAACAAAGATTGTCCATTTGTCAGTTTAATTGTTTCAATTAACGGTGTCCAATTGATAGAATGAAAATTATAGGTTGAATTCAATCGGATATCCCATGGGAAATAGACATATCTAAATACCGTCAATTCAACTAATAAAACGAGGTACGCAACTAATAATAGCCTTACAAATTCTGTTCTGAAGTTTATTTTTTTCTTTTGATACAACCCTATACTTACTCGAATAACAAGATACACGATTAAGTAAAAAATTGTTTTATCAACACTTAAAAAAATAAGATGGATTAATGGAAAGTGGTTAATACCTTGTGAGTAATGATGTAAAACGTATTCATATAATTTTGATAAAAATAACATTCTTTCAACCTCACCTTCCATCTTCTCCTATATTAACAAATAAAAACATGATATTTTAGTATGTACCATTATTTTTCATGTAAATTTAATAAGTTAAAAATGCATTAACAAAGCTTAGCATCAATTGACACAAATTTAATATAGACTGTAAACTACAGTTACGATTTTAATTTGATTATACTCGAAAGGACGGTTCAAACCGTGCAGACACTCAAACGATTTAGAACATTTCTAAACACAAAGCTTGGATTTTTCACCCTACTTCTGTTTCTTTTCTGGTTAAAAACAATTACTGCATATCTTATTGATTTTAACCTTGGTGTTTCAGGAATTTATCAATACTTTGTCCTTTTGTTAAATCCACTTGGCACAACCATGCTACTACTCGGACTTGCATTATACATTAAAAAACCAGTTATTTCATATTTGACTATGTTTTTAATTTACATTGCGAACTCAGCATTACTATTTTTTAATGTTATTTATTATCGAGAATTTACTGATTTTATGACAATTAATACAATGTTAGGTTATTCTAAAGTTTCTGAAGGTATTAGTGGCAGCTCTTTTGCTTTAATGAAACCACACGATATTTTTTACGTCATTGACTTAGTGCTTATTATTTGCTTATTCTTAACTCGCTATTTAAAATTTAACACTCGACCATTCAGTAAACTTAACGCGTTTGCAATTACATCATTCTCAATAATGCTAACATTGGCAAGTTTAACATTAGGCGAAATTGACCGACCACAATTAATTACGAGAACGTTTGATCGTAATTATATTGTTAAATACTTAGGAATTGATTCATATACCGTCTACGACAGTTTCAAAACAGTTAAAAACAATCGGGTTCGCGATACTGCTGAAAGTTCTGATTTAAATGATGTCCTTGATTTTACAAAGTCACATTATGCAGCACCTAATCCAAATATGTATGGTATCGCAAAAGGTAAAAATGTTATTGTGCTCCATTTAGAAAGTTTTCAACAATTTTTAATTAACTTTAAGGTGAATGGAAAAGAAGTCACACCCTTCTTAAATTCTCTATACAATGGTAAAGAAACTTATAGTTTTCCTAATTTTTTCAATCAAGTCGGACAAGGTAAAACATCTGATGCTGAGAATCTCTTAGAAACAAGTATCTATGGATTACCTCAAGGATCTGTTTTCACATCTCTTGGATCCGAAAATACATTTGAAGCAGCTCCCGCTATCTTAAATCAAACCGCTGGTTATTCTAGTGCTGTTTTCCACGGTAATATTGGATCATTTTGGAACAGAGATTCCGTTTATAAAAGTATGGGATACCAATACTTCTTTGATTCAAGTTATTATGATACGTCTGCAAATAACACTCTAGAATACGGTCTAAAAGATAAGTTATTATTCAATGATTCAGTTAAATATTTAGAAAAATTACAGCAACCTTTTTATGCAAAATTCATTACCGTGTCAAATCATTTCCCATTTGATATTGATTCAAAAAATAAAGACTTTGAAGTTCCAGATACAGGTGATACGTCTGTTAATAATTACTTCCAAACGGCTCATTATTTAGACGAATCAGTTAAAGAATTTTTCACATACTTAAAAAAATCTGGATTATCTAATAATACAATGGTTGTCCTCTATGGTGACCATTACGGTATTTCAAATTCAAGAAATGTGAAGCTTGCTAAACTTCTTGGTAAATCATCCGAAACATGGAGCTCATTTGATAATACACAATTACAACGTGTTCCATTTATGATTAATATTCCTGGAAGTAAAAATGGTGGCATCCAAAATCAATATGGTGGTGAAGTTGATGTCTTACCTACCCTTCTTCACTTATTAGGCCTAGATTCGTCATCATATGTTCAATTTGGGACAGATTTATTTTCTAAGAATCACGATCAGACAGTTGCGTTTAGAAATGAAAACTTCATTACACCTAATTATACTGTTTTAGATTCTACAATTTATGATAATGTAACAGGTAAAGAAGTTACGCACCCTTCTAAAATTGTTAAGGAAACAATAAAGAAAGATCAGACAAAAGTCAGTACCGAACTAAATTTATCGGATACAGTCAATAATCAAAACTTATTACGTTACTATACACCAAAGAATTTTAAGCCAACGCAACCAAGTGACTATAACTATAAGAATCAATATAGTAAATTACTAAAATTACAAGAAACGCTTAAAAACAATTCGACAAGCCTCTATTCAAAACATGGCAATAAGTCGACAACAACCTTATATCAAACAGATGCTCCTGAATTAAAGGCACCAACTGCAAGTTCTTCTTCAAAAACTGTTACAAGTTCAAGTTCAAGTACCAGTTCAAAATAAACGCTACCGAAAAATAAATTTCGGTAACGTTTATTTTTTTATTCTAAACAACTTCACATAATGTTCATAACTATTATTTAAAATTAGTCATATAGATTAATCGAAGAGGTGTCATTATGTCTTTAATTCTACAATCATTATCTAGTATTTTTTATCATAAGAAACAAACAGTTGGGTTATTTATCATATTTTTTTTCACAATACTAATCGGTCTCTCAAACTTATTATTTAATCAAATTTCATTTGAATCATTTAAAAGTTTTAAAAAAATGCTTGCTCATATTAATGTTAATAGTACATCTAGTTCTAATTTACTTAGTGTCTTAACAGATATTCATAAACAACAAGTCAGCCTAATCTACCCTATTATTATTGGGTTATTGATAGCGGGTATTACTATCAGTATTGTTGTTTATAAAAAAATCATCAACAAGCGTATCAACGAATATCTTAGTTTACACAATATCGGCGAAAGTCAGCCTAAAGTCGCATTTGCATTCGCTCTTGAAGTCCTTATTATCTTTATAGCAGCATTAATTTTAGTGATAATTTTAATTTTCTTCTTTAAAAATAACTATACTTCATTGCTGAGAGAACTAAATATTTATTGGCTAACCCATTCATTAGCTATGCAACTTTCTCCCTCAGAAATATCCTCTGAGTTATTAGAATTACTGTCACATAAATTAACCAATTTTAATGGGAATTTTTTAATTTCCTCTACAAACGTACAATTTAGTACATTAATCTCGCAAGAATCATTCATTAATTCTGCATATCTATTTGCTGGCGGTATAACTATTAGCCTTATTTCATTCCTATCTGTCTTATTCTCTACCCGTAACTCATCTCATTAAATTATAGGAGGCATCACAATGCAACTAAAAAAATACACTAATACAACTCAATCATTAACCTCATTATTCCCTACCCATTCGGTTTCAATCATTTTAGATAAATCATTTGAATTCGTAAATCAACTTGAAAATCAAGACTTTATTAATTCAAATTTAGTTACTTTAATCACAATTGAAGAACTAAGCTTAATAGTTCCTTATCTAACTATCACACAAAATATGGGTTTAACATCTAAGAAACAGCACAAAAAAACATATAAAACTATTTCAAAATTAATTTATGGACAATATTTTCACCACTATTCACCGAATTTTATCAACAAAAAAACGACTGATTTAAGTCACTTTGATGAAACACTTATTTTAATTTTTAGAGCTATCTTAAACGATTATTCGGTGATCATTTTATCAGGCTTAATTGATGAATTTTCAATAATAGAAACAAGATTCTTCATTGATTTAGTCACAGAATTAACCTGCCAATTAGATTTAAGCATTATTATCACAACTAAACAGACAGAGTTACTTACTCAACCGCAAATCATTCCCTTTGCAGAATCTCCTATAATAGAATAAACCCTCATTGCATATGCAATAAGGGTTTATTCCAATTATTTTTTATTCTTGTTGCCAATCTTCTGAGTAATAATAATTATTTAAATGATATTTAGGTTTAACTTGTTTTTGAGTCAGGAATGGGTTCACATAACTATCAACCGCAACCCAACCTTTCCAACCTAAATGAATCGTATCTTCCATGAAGTATTCTTCATTACCATCTTTACTGAAATCAGCAATTTTATTAAATCCTTGGGATTTCAATTGCTTTGTAACCTTACCATCAAAGTTAGCTAGCATCTTCGACGATAGTCCAGTATAACTTGCCCAACGTTGGTTTACAGGTGGAATAATAAACAAGACGTCAGTATGTTCTTTAGCAAACTGATTTAAAATTAATTGGAAATCTGAAAATTCAACAGAATGATCATAATTTAATTTAGTCTGTGTACCTGCAAGCTTACCAATTTTTTTGTTAAGCTTATTTTTATCCCAATAACTATTTTTGATTGCAAAATCATTATTGGTTGTCCATTTAGCACCATATTTACCGGCAAGAATATTTAATTTATTTAAATCATATTTTGCTGGAAGGTTCTTAGTTTGTTTGTCGATAGTCTGTGTTCGATCGGCCATCGGAAAACCTGAGAATAATTGATCTTCATGATTCAAAATCGTTAATTTCAAGCGAAGCATCGTAGCATCCGCTTCAGATAACGACTGTCCTTCAGCAATTTTATGCATTGCATTCAGTACAGATTCATTTCCTTCACCAGACATTAAAGTAATAAATCTGTTGGCAGCATAACGATCTGACAGGCTGTTAGCATTTGCAGATAGTAACCACTCTGTTGTTTGTAATGGTGAATAAAAATTATTAAATACCTGCTTTCTTACACCATTAGGAACAAACCATTGTGGTGATACCACCATAACTGCTTTTTTATTTCTTAATTGATTTTTGATACCTTGTAAATAAAAATAATGATTAAGCGATTGTGTCCCACCAGTTCCCATTAAAAATGGACGATATGAACGATTATATTTTTTCGCTAAAACTGAAGGATGCATCGAATCCATCCGTGAAAATTCGGATGAACCGATAAATGCCACATAACCATCATCTAATGCCTTTTGACGAATAGCAGAGCCCTTTAAAATTAAAGTAGATTGCGATACTGCTGCTTTTTCTTCAGTTTTTGCAGAACTGAAATTATAATTGACTGGTGCAAGTAGTATGGCTAATAGTAATGCAACAGCCAAAACAACAGGCCCAATGATCATGAATAACTTCTTTTTCAATCCCATTTAGATCAAGCTTTCTACTTTTGCAATAATTAAATTTGGTGTTGCCCACTCAGAACGTTCAAACTCTGAAATTGGAATATCAACACCTAATTCATTTTGTAATTCTAAGATTAATTGAATTGAACCCATTGAATCTAATAGGCCTTCATCAAAAACATTTAAATCTAAATTATTTCTAACTTCTGCGCTACCTGTTGTCTCTTCTAATATATCTAAAACTTTATCTTTTGTGTTCATATCAATTCTCCTCTAATTATCTATTTTATGAAAAATATAGTTTGTCCAAAAATCCTGAAAAGATTAAGAAACTTAAGCAAACGATGTTAAACGTAATAAAGATTGCAAAAATTTCTGTAAATTTATTACTTGGAATACTGGTTTTATGTTTCTTTTTAAATCTGAGCCATGCATCATTAATGACGATAGCTATCGCATGGAATAGGCCATAGGCAATGTAATACCAAGTAACCCCGTGCCAAAATCCCATGAGTAAGAATAATCCAAAATAACCAACAATAGCTGTTGTTATTCGACTTTTAATTAATTTATGTTTCATCATAAAAAAGACTAATCTCATATAAACAAAATCACGGAACCAGAATGAAAGTGTCATGTGCCAACGATTCCAAAAGTCTTTAATATTGTGTGCGATGAAAGGTCTATTAAAGTTAGGAGGTGTTTCAATTCCCATAAAGTAACTGATACCAACTGCGAATAAACTATAACCAGCAAAATCAAAAAATAAATCCATACTGTACGTGTACATGTAACCAACTAAGGCCCACGATATACCACCGTCTAGTAATGCAATACGTGCGACGTGAGGTAACAGCATCGTACCAAATAGGTATGCTAGTAAAAATTTATATAAGAAACCTAAGAAAATGTAAAATACACCCTTTTGTAACATTTCTAAATATTTTTCTCGACTTGGGACATTTTGATAATCTTTAACAAACCGTCTGTAACGATCGATTGGTCCCGATGAGATAGTTGGGAAAAACAATAAAAATTGTAAGGTTAGCATCAAATCAAATTTCTTAATACTACCATCTCGCGATTCCATAATCATTTGAACCGCTTTAAACGTTAAATAACTAATTCCTAAAAAGCCAATAATTGATGGTATACCATTATTAATGGCTGGTGTTATTTTTACGATGGATAATGGTGCTATCGCTAAAAGGACAGCCATAATAAAAACCCACGTTTGATTATACTTACTACGATAATTCATGTATAAACCGATAAGTAAGACTTCAAAAATTATATAAATAAGTAAATTAAAGCCTTCGTGAAGTTTTGGACCGCCAAATATTAAGAAAATAAAGAGTAATGAAATTAACGTTTCATACAATCTAAATCTTTTACCATTAAGCAAACCAACAATAATTGGAATTAAAACAACAATAAGATATAGAAAGTACATCGGATTGACATAAGGTTGGAATGATACCATTAAGCATTCACCTCATTTATTAGTGTTTTCCGATCAATTTTACCATTTTGCGTTAATGGTAAAACATCAACATAAACAAACTTCTGTGGAATCATATATGACATCATTGTATCTAACAAGTATTTTTTAATTTCAACTGTTAATTCTGAGTCTCGTTCAACTGGATTATCATTTTGAACAACATACGCAATTAATTGAACCACTTTATGATCCTTATTATATTTTGGAATAGTGATTGCTTGTTTTACAAATGGATGCGATGACACATGATGGTCAACTTCTTCTAATTCAATTCGGTAACCATGTAGTTTAACCTGGAAATCAATTCGTCCACGATATAACAACATCCCTTCAGAATTTATGATTGCTGCATCACCAGTTCGATAGGCAGCTACGCCATCCATTTCAAAAAAAGCACTGGCCGTTTTTTCAGGATTGTTAAGATAACCTTTTGAGACACTAGGTCCAGCAATAATTAATTCACCTTCATCACCATTTGGTACTAGTTCATTTTCTGGATTAACTACAACCATCTTTGTATCTGATTTGGCATAACCAATTGGTAATCGTGGGTATTGTTCTAAAATAGCATCAGTAATCTCAACACTCGAAACCGCAACTGTTGCTTCCGTAGGACCATACGTATTAAATATCTTAGCCATTGGGAATCTTTGCTTCAATGCTGCAGCTGTTTTGTGAGTTAATTCTTCACCACAAAATAAGAATCGACTAAGATCTGGTAAATGTTTATCATCAAACGTTGGTTCTAATAAACAAATATCAATAAATGATGGTGTTGAAACCCAAACTTGTAAGTCCAGAGTAGGTAACGTTTGGAAAAGAACTTTGAAATTATCCGTCACTTCTTGAGGTAAAACAGATAACTTACCACCCATAGTTAATGTAGGATACAAGTCCATTACTGATAAATCAAATGAGTATGGTGCCTGAGATAGACTATTGGGATGTTCTGGTAGAGAGAAATCTTCTATCATCCAGTTCACGTAACTTATCAAGTTATCATGACTAATTTGAACCCCTTTTGGCTGTCCAGTCGTACCAGATGTAAAGATAATATAGAAGTTATCTTTACCAGTTACTTGGAAACTAGGATCAGGAACTTCTACCCCTTGATTATTCTCAATAATTTCTGTTAATTCAGTTGATAAAATTACAGGTACATCGAGTTTAACTTCAGGTAATTCTGCTACAGCTATACAAGCGACTGGTTTCGCAACTTCTTGAATTGACTCTAAACGCTCAGCTGGTGAGTGCGAATCAATTGGAATATATGCGTGCCCTGCTTTAACGCTTCCTAAAAAAGCCACTAGCATATTAAATTTTTGATTTCCATATATCATAATTGGACGTTTATTATCTAAATTTAATTCAATCAAATGCAATGCTAATGCATCAGATTTTTCTTTTAACTGTTGATAAGTATTTGTCTCACCCAAATCATTGTAAACAATGCGATTGGGATCGGACATTGCGATCATATCAATTTGATTAATTACATTTTTTATCATGTCTTTGCTCTCCTTTAAAATTCATTATAGATAAACGTACCATTACTTATACCTTTAAATGAATACAGGTAAACTAGCATCGCCAATACAATAAAATAAAAGGCAGTTCGAACGATAAACATAAAAACTTCATTTTCTTTTAAATCATGCCATTTTTGGCTCATATTTATCACATCCCCCTTAGAATGAATATAGTATACACTTTTTTTCCCCCGTTTAGCATTCATCTATGTCATACTAACCTAACAATTTTGTAATATTAAACTTAGTTAATAATCTTATTAACCGCTTTTTAGTGTAACAGAATTACATCTATATCACAAAAAAGAACGATTTCTATTTGTATATAGAAATCATTCTTTAATAATTTTTTAACTATTTATTCATTTTCTTGATTTGGAAACGTCAATGTAAACGTTGTCCCTTTTCCTTCAGTACTCATCACTTCAACTTTTCCGTTATGAAGTTGCATTAATTGATGAACAATTGATAATCCCAATCCTGATTCTCCGTACTTAGTACTCTTACGAGATGGATCTGCCTTGTAGTAACGTTCCCAAATATTTTCTAGCTGGTCTTTTGTCATGCCAATACCTGTATCAGTAATCCTAAAGATACTTTCATGGTAACCACGTTCAGCTGAAATATGAATCGTTCCTGATTGAGTGAATTGAATGGCGTTTTGCGTAATGTTAAAAATAACTTGCACAAATCGATCGTAATCCGCAAAAACCATTAAGTTTTTAGGAACACTTAATTCAATCTTATCGTCGGCTTCTATTGCTTTTTTTGTTAGTTGTTCAACGATGTTATTCAAAACAATAACCGCATCAAAATTACTTGGTGCTAGCGTAATTTGATTTGTCCTAATTTTTTCATAGTCTAAATTTTCATTGACTAATCGGATTAATCGCTTAGTTTCACTTTGCATTAGTTCAATGCTCTTCCCTTTGCTCTCTTCTGGAATTGCATCGTATGCTAGCCCTTCAAGTAGTCCGTTAATAGTTGTCAACGGTGTACGCATTTCGTGTGCAGCGTCAGCCATAAATTGTCTACGACGTTCTTCTTGACGTTTTATTTCTTTCTCTGATTCTTTCAATGAAGAAACCATGCCATCAAAATCTTGTGCCAAATCATCTATTTCATCTCGATGTCTACTTTCGATATGCACATCAAAATTACCATCAGCAACCATTCGAGTTGCACGTCTCAATCGATTAATTCTAGAAACAGAGTATCTCGCTAAAAGATAACTCAAAATAATTCCAGCGATAACAGAGACAATAAACGCAATAACCAAATTCTGAGTCATTTGACTCATATTGGATTGAATATTAGAAACATTGGCTCCAACCGATATAACCGCATATAATTTACCATTATAAAAATAAGGTTTCAAAATATCGGTCATATTAATTGCTTTCATATCTGTTTTTAATTGTCTATTAATATGCGGTGTACGGTGAACAACTTCACCATTTTCCAATTTTTTCCACTGCTCACTTGTAATATTGTCCTGTACCGCATTATCAGGATAGATAATTTTAGATTTTTTAGTATAAATAGTAAATCGAACATTTTGCGTTTTTAAAATTAATTCTGCATTTCTTAAATTATTTAAGTTTAAATTAAATTGCGTTTTTGAATCGGTTGTTTTTAAAACCATTGATTCTGACATTAAACTATCCGAGTAACCTTCCAATTGTGTCCATGTATTTTTATAGACCATATCACTCGTGAAATTTAAAAATAAAGCGCCAAATACAATGACCAATGTAATAATAACCGCGAAGAATGCTAACATTTGCTGATAAAGTAGCTTCATTAGTAACCAGCTCCTGAGTCATCAAATTTATAACCGACACCCCACACCGTTTGAATAACTTGTGGACCCACTTTTTCAATTTTTTGACGTAATTTTTTAATATGTGCATCAACTGTTCGTTCATCACCAAAAAATTCATAATCCCAAACTAATTCCAATAGTTTTTCTCTTGAAAAGACTTGTTTTGGTTTATTGGCCAACGTTTTCAACAAATCAAATTCTTTTGGTGTTAAATCATGAATTAAAACGTCTTGTAAGTATGCTTCTCGACGAGCTGTACTTAATTTAAAGTGAGTTGTGACAATATCAAAACTAGTACTTTCATTTTCTGTTTCATCGTCAGTTCCAACACTTGGTTTTTCTGCCCGGCGGTGAAGGGCCTTAATTCTAGCAATCAATGTTATTGGGCTAAAAGGCTTTGTTACATAATCATCTGCGCCCATTTCTAATCCAAGAACTTGATCACTTTCGGTATCGCGTGCCGTTAAAATAATAATGGGGACATTAGCTGAAACTTTTCGAATCGTAGAACTGACTTGCATGCCATCCATACCAGGCAAATTCAAATCAAGCGTAATCATATCCCAACTATCCGGATCTTCATTAAACATAGCAACAGCATCATTACCATCATAAGCGTACTGAACGTCCCATTTTTCTTTTTGAAAAAACATCGACATCATTTCAGAAACTGCCTTATTATCCTCTACCATCAATAATTTCATATTATTCCTCTTTCATTTCCAATTTAATGAAAATCATAATCTTATCTGCTACTTTGAGCGGTCTTATATTCCATTAGTATAACTAAATAATATGAATATTTTTAGTTTTTTTTCGTAATATATTTTAATACCATCAATTTTAATGTATTGTAACTACTTTTACTGTATTTTAGTAGCTGATGAACTGCTTACCTGGCTTGTACTACTACTAATAGCACTTGATTCTGAACTGCTTACGGCTGTATCTGATGACGCGTCGGCTTCTAAACTAGAGCTTGTTTCATCCGTTGAACTTGATTCTTCTACAGAACTTGCCTTTGCCTCCTGGCTTGATGCGCTGGATGACTTTTTACTTGCTCCCGAGTAAATTTTATTTGCTGAAGTTCCCTTATAACTTTGGTGTTGGATAATTACCTTTAATTTATCTGTTCGCTTAAGTAAGTTTCCTTCACTCGGCTCCGATAATATCATGTTTTTCCCAGACCATTTCTGTACAAATACAATTTCTATATGGTTTTTGTTGGCCCACTTTTGCGCTTCCGATTGAGATCCAAATTTAGGAACTTTTATATAAATTTCAGCTTGTTTCTTATCTTCAGCCTGTTTTTTTAATGCATGAGATAAAGTTTCTTCAAGTGAAACCAACTTTTTATCGGCTTGTTTCTTATCTGAAAGATCTTTTTTATAATCATCAAATACCTGATACTGCTCTGTCTGTGTGGCTAAATCTTTAGCTATCACTTCTTCAATTTGATTTAAAAAGGCAAGATTATTCCATGAATAGTGTAATTTACTGACAGCATTCGTATAGTCATCTATTTGCTGACTTGTACTTTTTTTCAAGATTTCTACATTACCTGACAAAGGGTCATACGTGGCTGTCTTCATGGCAATGGACATTACACCGTTTATTGCTATTGCATCTTTTGCCAAATTTTTTTGTAGTGTATAAATTCGATTGGCAAATTGATCTTTATTTGAAGAATTAATCAATAACTGATTAATGTACCCAAATTGTTCATTATTCAATTTTTGAATCGTTCCAGGGGTCACATTTACTTTAACTGTTTGTTCATCATCCTTAACAAATACATCTTGGTATAATGAATTCACTTTCACTTTTTTTAATAAATTATCATATTTTGTCTGGTAATCAGCACGTGAATTCTTAGAAATATTTGATAATGTATCATCTAATTTTTTCATTTCACTTGAAGTTGCTTTAGTCGTTAACTCCTCTGTTTTAATGTTGTAACTATCTGCATAAATTTCATTAAACTTTTGTTTTGCTTCTTTAGACTTAACATTAGAGTCGTAGAGTGAGTCTGGCGTTTGATTTGCCATTGTTAATTTTGAATTATCATTTTTGGACCAATCAAGACTAATTTGATACCGATTGATAACCGTATAGACGCTCCAAATACTCAAGCTAACCGCAATAAACAACAAAATACGATACGCCCACTTTAAAAATTGTCGTATCGATTTATGACTAGCTTGTTCTGGTTTAAAATCTGCTTTATTTTCTCGGTTAACAGTTTTTTTTCCTGTTTGCTTTGTCCCTCTTGATCTCGGTTCCATTTTTATTCACCCTCTAACGTCTCTTTAGCCGCCTTAATGCCATCATTAGCCTTGTCTAATTTTTTCTGAACATTATTTAATTTTTTCTGAGTTGACTGCTCCCATGAACCAATTTTATATGCTTCAGGTTTCTTGTGATATGAAGGATCCTCTAATTTTATTTTTAACGTGTCCTCAGCAATCTTTTTAGACAAATACGTTTTATATATTTTAGCTTTTTTTACATCAATTTTTTCTGGCTCTTTAACGCCTAACGTTACTACTTTATCGTTAGGTTCATATTGAGCTGCAAGACCAGTTCCTGACAATTGTATAACAGTTGATGGTTTTGTCCACTCACTATTATCAGCATTCTTTTCTTTTGAAAAATGTACCATTAGGTCACGATATAAATTAACATTTGTCATTGCAGATGCAGCATCAGTAATATAATGTCCTTTTTTCATTGGTTCATCATACCCTAACCACATCGAAATAGAAGTTGATTTAGTGAACCCATTCATCCAGACATCCATATTTGCATTCGCTGGAAATCCCGATGAAGCAGAATAACCGACGGTCCCTGTCTTCATTGCCTGATGAACATTATCAATTCTTGCAGAAGGCGCTGTCCCACCGGCATTAGGTACGCCTTCCATCATTGACGTTAGCATAAATGCTGTTGAGGCCTTCATAGCACGTTTACTATTTACCTCATATTTTTTAACACTATTATCTGAAAATTTTAGACTTGTGACGTAACGAGCCGCATGATAGGTTCCGCCATTTGAAACGGTGCCATATGCTGTCGCCATTTGTTCGGTAGAAACATCGAGTCCAATAGCCTGCGACCCCGCAGGTGCATTATTTTGAGCCATCCCTACTTGTGCTAAAAATTGGCTAGCCTTCGCACTCCCAACAGTATTTAACGTTCTAATTGCTGGTGTATTAGCCGAAACTCGTAATGCGTTTTGCATCGTTATTGATTTATAACTCACTTTATCAAAATTCTGAGCAACAAGATTAGTTCCCGGATAAGTATATGAAGTGCCATCTAAGGCATGTGTGGTTGCCCACCCAAAGTATTCAATAGCAGGGCCATAATCTAATAGTGGCTTAATTCCTGATCCTGACGAACGCTGCGTAGAAATTGCCCGATTATAACTGAAGGCAGTTTTTTGATGACGTCCACCATATTGAGCAACAATATTCCCCGTTTTAGGATCTGTAATTGTAATTGCAGATTGTTCTGCTGAATTTTGATAATATTTTTTATTATCAGCTAATTTTTTAACAGTCGCATTTTGCTTTGAATCAAGCGCTGTTGTAATTTGTAATGGAGTTTTAGCTAAATCGTACCCTTTATCGCTAACTTGTTCTAAGGCAGAAGTAACATAAGCATTATTTTCAAGAATTTTTTTTGTAACAGAATTTTCCATCCAATGGCGTTTCTGTAAATCTTTTGTCACTGATTCTGCGACAGCAATTTTATATTGTTTCTTTGTAATTACCTTATTCTCAAGCCCTGTTTTTAATATTATATTTCGGCGTGTTTGAACGGCTTTAGGGTTTGAATATAAATTATAGGTAGAAGGGGCTTGGCCCAATCCAGCTATAATTGCCTGTTGACTAATACTCAATTGTTTTAAAGTTTTACCAAAATACGTTTCTGAAATGGTCTGTGCCCCATATGATCCTTCGCCTAGACTCATTTTATTAACATAAAACTCTAAAATCTGTTTCTTACTATAATTATGGTATAACTGTTGCGCTAAGAAAAATTCTTTTATTTTCCGGTCTACAGTCCGATCTTTATTACTCGTTGAAAAAACAGTTAATTTAATTAACTGTTGCTCAATACTTGATCCACCTCGAGCTGACCCTTTACCTACAGCTGATTTAATGGAAGAAAGTCCCGCATTAAATAAGCCGGAGGGCGAAAATCCCGCGTCTTTGTAAAATGTTTGATCTTCTGTTGCTAATAACAGATTACTATATGTTTCAGGAATGTCTTTTGACTTAACATAAACTCGTTTATTCAGCGCTGAAGACCAAATTAACTGGCCATCTTTATCATACATATTTGAACTGGCATCAGATATTAATTCCTGACTTGTAACTGTTGGCACGGACTTAATAACTGTCGCAATATAAATACTTATCGTCGTAACTCCTAATAAAAATAAAACACCAAATATTGCAATAACTCTAAAAATCCACGGATGCCGATGACGCCATCTTTCTTTATCTTTCTTATTTTGTTTTACCATTATGCCATCCCCGATTCTGTGACACGAGTCACATCTCTTGCCATGACATTATTTATTATTTTTTCTATGTATAAATCTAAATTTCCCAATTTATTACCAACTAACAAAACGTAACCCCCTACTACTTTTCTTAACAATACAAAATCTGACTAATCCATTTCGATAATTGTATTGTAATCCTCTAACTATGTAAATTTTTATATCGTTCACAATTGATAACGTTCATATAAGTATTAAATCCTCATTTAACCGTGAGTCATCCCCATTTATATATGTTAAATATAACAATCATAATGACTATATACAAGCGCTAAACTGGATGTTTAAGTTAAGACTTGTATAACTTCTACCTCGTACGTTAAACTAGAGTAATTAAATAAAGAAAGTTTGGGGTTAATATGAAAAACAAAAAAATGATTGGTTTAATTGCAGTAATTATTATCATTATTCTTGGGGGAATTGGGTTCTTCTTCTACCATCAAAATGCAGAAACAACAAATGATACGGAAACTACTACTTCTTCATCAAGTGTAGCGTCAAACGTTGAACTACCACAACTTAGTTCAAAAGTAACAAAAAAAGAAGCTGTCGTAGATATTCAGACAACAAAGGGAAATATCAAAATCAAATTATTCCCGGAATATGCACCAAAAGCTGTGAAGAATTTTATTACTCATAGTAAAAAAGGGTACTATAATAATACCCTCTTCCATCGTGTTATTAACGAATTTATGATTCAAGGTGGCGATCCTAAAGGGGATGGTACTGGTGGCGAAAGTATTTATGGTCATACATTCGGTGCTGAAATTTCAAGTAACCTTTACCACATCCGTGGTGCTTTAGCGATGGCACAAACGTCAGAACCTGATTCAATTGGTAGTCAATTCTACATTGTTCAAAATAACCAAGATGTAAGTACCAGTGCTGATATTAAAGATGGCACACCGTCAAAAATTATTGATGCATACAAAAATGGTGGCACACCTTCACTTGATGGTACTTATACTGTCTTTGGTCAAGTTATCAAAGGGATGGATGTTGTTGATAAAATTGCCGCAGTTGCAGTTAATTCAAGTGATAAACCTACAACTAATGTTAAAGTTAAAACAATTAAAGTCCTCCAAGAGACAAAATAATCAGTTCAAATCTGCAGTCTCTTATAAAGTAACTATGTTACTATGAAGATACTAATAAAGGGAGGTTTTATAGATGTCAGATAAAATTCTAGTCGTTACAACGGAAAGTATTCCGGGTAGAGAATATGAAGTAATTGGGGAAGTTTTTGGCCTTACAACACAATCTAAAAATGTTATCAAAAACATTGGTGCCAGTCTTAAAAATATTGTCGGTGGCGAAATTAAGGCCTACACAGAAATGATGGCTGAATCAAGAGATACTGCTATTGATCGTTTACGCGACAATGCAGTAAGCATGGGTGCTGATGCAGTTGTTATGATGCGTTTTGATTCCGGTTCAATTGGTCAAGATATGCAATCAGTTGCCGCATATGGTACCGCAGTTCGATACATTAAATAATGAAAAAAAGTTTCAACAATGTACTAGGCCCTGTCAAGTTGACGGATGAAATAATATAAAATTTAATATGTTTCTAAATGGCTTTATCCCAGTATT